>JBAUJE010000386.1:0-13985 GCA_049683475.1 Coleofasciculaceae cyanobacterium
AATTCTCAATTTTCCATTTTCAATTAACTATGGAGCAAGAATTTCTAGACTCAATTGAGCAAGAATCTTCTTGGTGTGAGATTTACCGTAGTGCAATTCAGTCTAATGTTGCTACTTTGCGCCAAAGAATTGGAGCTGATGTTGTTCTCGGTGTAGTAGTTAAAAGCAACGCCTTTGGACATGGCATGATTCCCTGTGCTAGGGAATTTGTGGCAGCTGGGGCAGACTGGCTAATTGTCAATTTTGCCTACGAAGCAGTTCATCTGCGCCAAGCTGGAATTGAGGCACCTATTTACATTTGTGGCAATGTCTCAGCAGCTCAGGCCGAGATGGTGGCACAAGCCCAAGCTAGGGTGGTACTCTACGATGGGGAAGTAGCTAGGGCATTAGCTAAAGCTGGTCGTGAAATTGGTAAACCAGTCCCTGTTCACTTAAAAATAGAAACGGGTACTCATCGCCAAGGACTACCCTTAACTGAGGCTATTGAGTTGGCACGTCTGGTTTCTGAGTTAGATGGTATTGTGCTAGAGGGTTTGGCTACTCACTATGCAGATATTGAGGATACCACAGACCACCGCTTTGCTCACCAGCAACTAGTTTTACTGCAAGAGGCGCGAGAGGCTTTCCAACAGGCTGGTTTAGAAGTACCAATGGTTCATTCTGCCAATTCGGCAGCAACAATTCTCTGGCCTGATACTCATGGTTCAATGGTAAGAGTTGGTATTGCAGCTTACGGACTTTGGCCTTCTAGGGAAACTTACACCACGGTACTGCAAAGCTACGCTACTCGCTCTGAGGGATTCATTCCTAATTTACAACCAGTTTTATCCTGGCGTACCCGCGTTGTTCAGGTTAAAAATGTACCGACAGGAGGCTATGTAGGCTATGGTCGCACTTTCCGGGCTACTTACCCTAGCAGAATTGCTATCTTGCCTCTGGGCTACTATGAGGGTTATGATCGCAGGCTTTCTAGCTTAGCTCACGTTCTGATTAATGGTCAGCGATCGCCTGTACGGGGTCGAGTCTGTATGAATATGACGATGGTTGATGTAACCCATATTCGAGATGTGGAGGTAGGAACAATCGTCACCTTACTTGGTAGTGATGGTGAAGAAAAAGTTAGTGCTGAGCAACTTGCCTCTTGGATGGGGACAATTAATTATGAGGTAGTTTCTCGCATCAATCTGTCTCAACCACGATTTGTTGTTTCCGGGGAACCTTGCTACAGTGCCGGTGAAGCTGTCGAGACATCGCTGTTAGGTTCTTCCCTCTCATCACAGTCCTGAGTACAATTAGCTTTTGACTCAATTGGCTCTAGATTGAGTTCAGCGAAAGGTTCGGAATAGTCTTTAAGTTCTAGGAAATTAGGTGAAGCCTGCTGACCATTAACTTGAAGAGTATAGTTGCCTTGTTGCAAACCTTCAAGGTAATAGACCCCAGCATCGTTAGTCACAGAAAACACTCGCTCTCCGTTAGTGGTTTCAACTGCTTCTACTCTAGCTCCACTGATGGGATTACCTTGCTTATCTGTAACTACGCCGGAACGAGTGTAAGACCTAATCAGAGGTACGGAAAGAGAAGTGTAGCCACCAGCAACTACTTCTACAGCATAAGCTTTAACAGCAGCTTGCCAATCGGGGGGAAAACCAGCAGGATCAAGATCGAGGCGATAGGTGCCTGGAGGTAGGCGCAGGGCAATCTGATCTTCTTTAATTTCTGCTCTCATTGAGCCAAGTTTTCCTTGGTTAATAAAAAGTAAATCGGCATCTGTGTAAGATTGTTCCCCTTGGTCTTTTTTACCATTCTGATTAGCATCTAAAAAAGGCTCAACAGAAATACCGCCCTGAGTACGAAGATAGTTAGCTTGGATGTTACTAGGGGTAACTCTTCGTTGGAGATTGAGGCTAGAGACTAAACTCAAACTAAATGATGACTCATCGGAGGTGACGGAGACACCTTGATACCGTGCCTGTAGGCGCAAACCTGGTATGACGTTAGTCCCGACAGAAGCAATAATGCCACTTCCCTGGGAACCAGTGCCATAACCCAACTGAGCATCCCAGAGAGGGTAACCATTGCTTGAGCGTTCCCGTGAGCGATAGCGCCAGCTTAAACTAAGGAGATTGTCATCCCCATTTCCAGAGCGAGTATCGTAGCCTAGAACCAAGGAGTTACCATTACTGAAGTTACCAGGGGGAAAATGGTAAGCTAATTCAGAGCGAGTGCTAATTTCATTGCCATTTGACTTTAGCTCAAACTGATTTAGCCTCTGCAATAAGTTCCAGCGGAAACGGCTTTTGGTGTCAAAGGTAGCACGAGCAAGAGTTAAGGAATTTCTGCCACTAAAAGCAAGTTGAATACCAGCCGCTGTGGCATCTTTAGTACTAGTGCTACCAATTAAGCTAAAACCGGGAAATAGTTGCCAAGTAGTATTAAATCTAGTGGAGAAGCGATCGCTCGTCAGTCTAGCACTGAAATTGCTCGAAGGCTCAAAAATTACATCGGCGTTAATATCTAAATCCTCGTCTTCTGTACCTGTTAAGGCTGAAAGAGCAACTGTTAAAGGAAAGTTTTCAGGTTGAAAAAAGATTTCTCCTAAACCCCTCAGAGATTGGTCATGAATAGCACCTACTCCTACCGTCAGGCTATCAGACAAGCCGTAACGTCCGAGGACTCCTCCTTGAAAGTCTGAAAAATTACCCAACAGTCCTTGATTATCTACACCTGAAAACTCCCGTCGCCAACCACCGGAAACTACTATAGCTGAAGATCCAGCCGGAATCTGTCCTGGGAGGTTAGAGAAAGTCGCTGTACGAATTTCTGGCTGTTCAGTTAGTTGTCCTTGGGGATAGAGTAAAACCCGGTAGTTGCCTAAACCACGATTATCAAATTCAATATCCTCAAAGCGATAAATGCCTGTAGAATCAACCAGAACTTCTGCAATAACATAATTGCTAAGGCTTTGGACTAGTTGTACTAAAGTTCCTGGTTCTGCCCTACCGGAGATAGTACGAGACATCTGGGCAGCTTGTAAGCGCAGTTTAGGATCAGCAGCACCGGAGAGTTGGATCTGTGGTACAAAACCACTACGCCTAATTGCTGTAAAACCCCAATAGTTCTCCCCACTTTCACTACGCCAAAAAGGTGACTGTGAACCAATGATATAATCCCTGGGGTCTGTCTGTCGCTGAAACTGGGCCTCGGCAATTGTCCAAGTTTCCCCAGAGAATAATTCTGGTTGGTCAGCACGAATAAACCAACTACCACCAAAGATACTGCCTACTGCGGATAAATCTCCCCTGTAATTAGCTGAACTTCCTTCTCTGCTAGTGGTATCTAACCTTTGTTCAAGTGCGCCGAGGGCAAAACCTGAAGGGGCAATTTTCGGTAAACCTTCTGTTTCGACAATAATTTCTCGCGGTGCGTTGCGGCGCTGTCGATTAAGCCAGGGTGCTTCTAGGGTAATTGCATAGTCAAGAATATCAAATTCTACCTCAACCCCAAAGAGGTTACGTAGCTGTTCTACAGAAAACACTAATCCTAATTCTGGATCTGTTTGAAGTTGACTGCTAAGGTCAAGGCGGATGGTAGTTAGAGGAGAACTTAACTCAATTTGATTATCGGGTAAAACTTCCGTAGTTAATTTCAATGTTTGGACAAGGGTGTCATAAGGTATCAACCATTTTTCAAAATTAACTGCTTGAGTTCCATCTTCTTGTCCGCGCACCAGTACACTAGTAATGACATTACGCCCGTTCAGCTTAATTCCCACTAGAAAGGTAGTCAATTCCTCTAAAACTTGAGGGTTAGAAGATGGATTAGTTGCAGGAATAGACGCATCAGAACTTTCTGCTACTTCCGGCAAAGTTAAGGAGTTGGTACTAGAGAACTCAGGGGAAATAACTTCAGGCTGAGCAAAATGTTCAGTTTTAGCTGCTGTGCTACTATCTGTAGCTAATCTGGTCAATTCCTCTGAAACTTGAGGCTGAAGAGATTGATTAGTTGCAGGAATAGACGCATCAGAACTTTCTGCTACTTCCGGCAAAGTTAAGGAGTTATTACTAGAGAATTCAGGGGAAACAACTTCAGGCTGAGTAAAAGAGTTGATTCGCTCTGTTTTAGCTGCTGTGGTGCTAGCTGTAACTGAGGATGCTTCTGTTGGCTGGGAGAAATCTGTAACAGTTGGTTGGTCGATATATTCAGAAGATATCGCTAGCAAGATTGAGTTAAACATTTCCCTTATTTAAAAAGCTTAAAAAGCAGAAATGCTTAAATCAACCTGGAAAGGAGTAGTAATGGGGTTATCATCTTCTTCCCAACTTAAATCTCCTGTCAGTTGATAATTACCAGGGGGAAGAGGTGATTGATTTTCAGAGGTAAAGTTAAGTAAGAGGTAGCGATCGCTTTGAGCAATAACCGTACTAGGTGGTAATTCTCCACTCCTAACAACATTGCCTCCTTGCTTCAATTGCCAACGAACACCTGATTTAACAGAGGCATTACCTGTATTGCGAACTAGTAAAAGGAGCTGATTTTTATCTGAGTCAAAGCTAGCGCCATCTACTGCTAAGTTAGGAGATAAATCACCTTTACGGACATAGACATTAGTGCCAACGCGAGTTATTACGCTAACTGCATTTTGATTGCTCTCACTAGCCTCTTGTAAAGTTTCTGTAAAAACTACTGCTCGGTATTCTCCTTCTGGCAAATTGGGAGCTAGAAGGGCTCTGAGACGTATTCTTCTGCTTACTCCCGGTGGTATTGTTAGCTCTCTAGGGGAAAATTGTAGATAGGAGCTTAAATCGTTAGGACTAGAGGGTAAAGTTTGGAATCCTTGATTACGGTCATAGGTAAAAGGCTCAGTATATATCCTCGCTCGCAAGGGAGTATTCGTAGGATTTATGATATTAATTACAGCTTGAGCTTGACCACGATTTGCTTCTACTTCAATCGTTAAAGGAGATGCACCTAGTTGAGCCTTAGCAGGACTCCCGATCAAAAAGGCAGCTGACAAAGCAAAACTTGCCAACTTAAAAGTTTTGAAAAGAATCTGGGAATAGGTTATTGGTTTCTGAAGAGAAGTAAACATTTCTACCCACCTGTTTTGGTTGACGAATTTACTGATTTGAGGTGAAGTTACTAGGGAGAAACTATCAACCCTAGTAACTTAAATAGTGTGGTAGAAGCAACTTAATTAGTAAGGGTAATGGTTAGAGAGAAACGGCTGTTACGGTAACTCCAAAGGTGTAGTCTCCCTGAGGTAAGCCACCAGTCATGGTTGCTGTCATATCAACATCAAGAGTATTGGTGCCACCCAGAGGAATTACGCCGGTGCCAGCAGCAACACCAAGCACTGAGATATTGGCACCTAAACCAGCACCGGAAACTGTCACAGTTTTAATTGAACTAGCATCGTTGTAATCAGTAGGTGAAGTGGTAGGTGCAGGAGCACTAATTGTTAAAGCAGCAGGTCCTGCGCAGGTAATTGTCACCGTACCAGTTAAACCATCTGGCGCTGTACTGTCTAGAACTTGTCCTGAAGCATCTAGTCCTAGATTTCCATCAGTTTTACCATCAATAACGCAGGAGTCTGGTACACTTCCGTTAAAGATTACTGTTTCTTCGGCGGCTTGAGCAGTAGAGGTAACAGCTAAGGTACTACCTAAAATCACCAAAGAAGCGAGCAAAGACTTACGAATCATTTGTTTGTTTTTCCTGAAAATCAGCTAAATCAAAGTTAACTGCTATCTAAGACAATTGAGATTCGTAAATATACTGGTTTTGAAAATAAGTAAATATACTGTTTTTAAGCAGGAAAGTATTTATATGGTTTAGATAAATACTCATCAATTACAGTCTTAACACCAATTAATTATTCTGAATTGCTTTCTGTCTATTGTTTAAAATGAATACTAATTGCCTGAAAAATATAATAGTAGGTTTCGCCCATGAAACTCCTTGCCACTCTTCCTAAATCAATAGCTGTCGCCCTTCTAACTGTTACAGTTAGTTGCGCAGATCGACTTACATCTACTCAACAACTACCCGAAGTCAAATCTGTGAAATTTACCATGTCACCAGAGAAATTGACTTCAACAGAAATGTCATCAATGGAAATAGAAAATCCTCAACCTTGGACTCCGGAACTAGAAGCAGAATTTGAGGCACGGGCTAAAGAAGTAATTGCATATTACGCGGGGAAAAAATATGGTAATACCCACGGAGAAAACGAAAAGCGGTCTTATCCTTATGCCATGTATGACTTTTTAGCAGGTAGTCGGGAAAAAGCACTGCAATTTCTCCAATCAGAAGATGCTCAAGCCGAAGATAACCAGCATACGGAAGGCATCGATTACTATTACTCCTTCACCATCAAAGGACAAATTAGAAAATATTTTTACTTCGGCAAATATTTAGACCCTGCTTACAAACAACAGATGTTTGAAGGGGCAAAAAAGTGGACAGAACAAGAACCCATTGGAAGACCTCATCCTATTTACGGTAAAGGTAAAGGGGGTGACGGCTGGGGGCCAGATGTACGGGGAGGCTGGGTGGATGGACGCAATACCGACAATCTGAGGGCAATGCGGGAAGTGGCGGTTTATTTAATGGCGGAGGAAACTGGCAACGAAGAGACTAGACTTCTTTATAAACAGAAGCTACAACGCTATGTCTGGGCTCTCTATAACATTGGCATGGGGGAGTGGGATTCAGAAAATTACCTCGGTCATACTTTTGCCCCCTACCTCAATCTTTATGATTTTGCCAAAGACCCAGAAGTCACAGAACTAGGCAAAGCGGCCCTAGATTGGATGTCAGCGGCGGCAGCACTTAAGTATTATCACGGAGGTTTCGGGGGTCCGACTAAGCGAGATTACGGTGGGGGGAATGTGGTCTATGGTTCTAATGCTGCCCGTTTTTTCTGGATTTACTTTGGGGATTCTAAATTGCCTAATCCCAAGCCAGACAGGGATATTGTTCACGCCATTACTAGTAGTTATCGACCACCATTAGCAGTTGTAGCTTTAGCGCGTAAGCAATTTGATAAGCCAGTGGAAATTTTGGCTAGCAAGCCTGTTTACGAAAATTGGAAGCCGGGAGGAGAAGATAAACCGGGCTATTGGGAAACTACTTTCTTTGCTAATACTTATCAGTTAGGAAGTTTAGCCGGTGAATTTAGCGATGGGGATGTTGGCACTTTTAAGTTGATGGCTGATAATTCCCAACGAGGTGTTGATTATTTTGTTGCTAATACTGGCGGTGAGTGGGTCAAGCCAGGTAAAAATAAGGGTGATCAGATTGGACAGTATCGTAATTTAGTTATCTGGTTACGACCAACTTCAAATACACCCTTTTTCTTTCAGTTACCTAAAACTGCCCAAGCAGACATAGAAGAGGGTATTTGGTTCTTTAAACTAGAGAAAACTTGGCTAGCTATTCGTCCTATTAATCTAGATACCTACAATCAGGTAGCTATCTCGAATGAGAAGTTAGCAGAACACTACAGTCAGGAACAAACTTTTAAGGCAACCCCAAAGGGTAATAGCTATGCTGGTTTTGCTTTGGAAGTGGGAGATGCACCCTCTCATGGTAGTTATGAGGCTTTTAAACAGGCCGTCTTTGGAAAAAGTAAGTTAGATTTAACTGAAGTTTCCACTGGCACAGTGCAACTGCTTAGTACTAGAGGTACGAGTCTTAAACTCCGGCATAACCCTCAAAATGATCTACCAATTCTCTGGCGCAATGGTGTAAGACACGATTGGTTGCAGCACTTTGAACTTTACCAACCAACTCAAGGTAAAGCCCCAATTTCTTTAGGTTGGAAGACAGGTAATCTCCGCATTGAAGCGGGAGGGACAAAGTTGCAAATATCTGACCCAACTAGAGGATTTAGTCATGATTAGAAGGCTCATCTAGACTGTTCATTTTTCTAGTAACAAACTAGAACTATGGATTAAGCCCTGAATAGGGTAGAGCAACTTTATTACTACTACTAGACTAATCCTCCAAGCATCTGAAAAGGAAGACCAATAGTTGCGAATGGATCATCAGAAAAAGATATCAGTGATTGCGGAAGGCTATCAGCTGGCGACAACATAAATCCATCTGACATCCCACCAAATACGCTAGCACTGGCTTCGTCTGAAACATCTTCAATCAAGTCGAGGTTTTGCAGAAACTCAATTTTGGGTTTTTGTTTTTCCTTATTCCATCGTTTGGTAATAAACATTACTAAATTCCTCCTTTCTGGTGTGATATGGTCTTTTATCAAGGGAACTAACTATATATCTCCTTGAGATGAGCTATCTATCAGGATTTTCTCTGTAAATAGATTAGTCCTACAACTAAAGTAGCTAGCTCCCGTAAATCTCCGTGCGACCGGGATCACGAAAATTGTGTGACCGATAATATTTTCGATCTCGGAAATGCAAGCTAGAGTTAAACTATTCGCTTGAGCCGATTAATCACTCCTAGTGTTGGCTATATCTATCGAACACATTTAGGACTCACGTACTTTGACAGGGAAGAGTTGGGAAGAAAGAGGCACTTTTCATGATCCTGACTGCCTTTACAAATCGGCTACCCTTTCTGTCATGTGGTGAGCTACTAATAATACACCCTTGTCGAATACTTTCGACAGATTATGCTAACTAATTACCGTCTCCGAATCAGAAGCAGTGACCTCTCACTTCCCTATTTTAATCTATTGACCTATTTAATTATATTAAGTCTCTTGAATAGGTATAGGAAAAACCCTACCACAGTAATTATGATGATTCAATTATTGAGCTAGGGGTAAGGTGAACCAGAAGGTAGTACCGACTCCTAGGGAACTTTCAACACCTATTTCTCCACCATGAGCTTTGAGGATTTGCTTACATAAATATAATCCTAAGCCGATGCCAGTAGAGCGGCGAGTGTTGCCACCTTGGTAATAAAGTTCAAACAAGCGAGAACACTGCTCTTGCTTTATACCAACGCCATTATCTGTAATCACGCAGCGAACTATAGCAGATTCTACCCCGCTAGCTTCAAAAGAGGAGTTAGATAACTCTTTTTTACTTAATTTTGTATTGCCAATGCATTTTTCAACTGTAGCCAGAATCGTCAACTCTATAGACGGTGGGTTATGTTTCAAGGCATTAATAATTAAATTCTCAAACACTCGTCGCAATTGAATGGCATCCGCACTTACCATTGGTAAATTATTACTTACCAAATTAGTCAATACTGCTTTATTTTTAGCTACAATTGGCTCCAAATCCGTCACAATTGCTAATACAAACTGACTTAGTTTAAGGGGAGAGCAATTTACAATAACTCCTTGCATTTTTGTTGAGTGGATCTCTAGCAATGAATTAATCAAATTCAGCTGGCGATCGCTACTTTGAGCCATTCTTGCTAAAACTGAGCGTGCTACCGGCACGAAATCAGATCTTTCTGCTGCCATCTGAGCTGATCCATCAGACTTAAGCAAATTATTCAGTACCATTAAAGCTGCTAAAACTGGAGTACGCAGGTCATGGGATACTGCATGAAGGAAAATATCCTTCACCCGGCTCAGTTCTTGAAGTTCTAGCATTTTTTGCTGAAGTTGAACGGTGCGTTCTTCGACTTGCTTCTCTAAATTGGCATTTAACTCGAGCAGTTGCTGATTGAGTTGGGTCGTCTGTTGATAAAGTTGTCCCTGTTTAATCGCGATCGCCACTTGTGTAGCTAAACTGCGGAGGAAGTCAATCTCTAACTGCTGCCAACAACGAGTGCTAGAACAATGGCTAGCCATTAAAATGCCGTACATATGTTCATCTACGACAATCGAAACTGCCACCGCCGCCTTAATCTGGTACATATTCAAGTACTGAGCAAGGTTTGACGATGTCTTGAGCTTTGCTACATCTTCGACAGCTTGGAAATCACGATCTTTAAATAGGGCGATTATTTCTTGAGTGTAGCTTTCATCTCTAATAGCCCCCTCTTGATGGGAAAGCCATCGGGGATTAATAGATTTAGCAACAACTTTGCAGACTTGCTTATTTTCTTGGTTCCTCTCAATGCGCTTAATCAAAACACGATCAGTTTGCAGAAATTGGCGGACTTCTTCAACGGTTGTACGCAGAACTTCCTCCACGTTGAGGGATTGTCTTATGTGTGCGGCGATTTCTCCGAGTAAGCGATCGCGAACAGCCGCTTCGCGCAGCTTTGCTTCTGCTAACTTGCGTTCTGTAACATCTCGGCTATTGATAACAATTCCCCCCACAGCCGGATCATCGAGAAGGTTGCGTCCAATAACTTCCAGGTAAATGTAGGTGTCATCAGGCAGGAATATTCTAATCGTGACTGGTACTGGCTTGCCTGGATTTTGCAAAATTTGACTAAAGGCGGCTTGGACTGCTGGCATATCCTCAGGGTGAACAGCATCCCAACAACAAGTACCAATTAACTCTTCTGGTTCTATACCGATATCAAGATATCTCGAAGGGTTGACGTAGATATAATTACCGTCTCGATCCAAGACATCAATCATATCTGTTGATTCTCGAATTAAGGCTTTATACCAGGCTTCACTTTGAGTAAGGGATGCTTCACGAAAGCGCTCTTCACTTTCTTTCATGACAGTTTCTGTGTATTGCCAATTGGTAACGCCAATAAGATCATGTTTAATCTATTGGTTGTTAATGTAGAGAATACCATTAGCACTTTTCTCAACTCCAGGCAGATAGTTATTATCTCAGATAATTAACCCACCGCGAAAGGATGGGTTAGGGTGCTTATTTTTTTAAACTGCTGGTGGCCCTGACAGAGAGTTTTTTGGGAGCCATCTATCATTAGGCTTGGTTTGTTGTTCTGTTGGGCAGAATCCACCAGAGGATTGGAGAAAGAACCATACAGGCAAAGGAAATGGTCACAATTACCAATAAAACCTGACTTAATTCAGTAGTCATCTTTCTTACCTCTTTAGTAGTCTCTCAGTTAGATGAGGACTTATATTTCAATTATTACTTCAATTTGAGGTAAGTATCTTCAGGATAAAAAGTTTGTAGATATGTTAAAGATGCTTGATTAGATCTTGATTAAATTAGTGCACGGGCAAAATATGGACTTTTTGGCGTATGTTACAGATTTTAACTTCATACAAATTTCACAGGATAATCATATTTAATAATTAAAATGACCCTTCCTATTTTGGATTTTGGATTGCCTATTTTGGATTATAAATTATACAAGCCTCAACTTTGCAGGAAGAGGAAAATCCCTTCATTTAAAATCCCTTCATCTAAAATCGAGATGACTGTAGAAGTTGCTCAATCTGCTAATAAAAACTTGCCAAGGTAAAAAAAAGAACTTACTTCCCAGCAAACCGTCGCACAGCTAGCAAACTGCCGAGAAAACCAACCAAACCACCAAGACTTAACAGCAGTAACGGTAGCAGCAATAACTGTAAAGTATTAGGCTGCATTCCCTTAGCTATAAATTGGACAAAATCAGGGGCTGTAGTTAGCAAATTACCCATAAACTGCCCTACACCGGCTATGAAAATCCAGGCGATCGCTGCACCCACCACCCCAAAAGTAATTCCTTGCAAGATAAAGGGCAAATAGATCCAAGCGGTTGTTGCCCCAACCAACTGCATAATCTCAATTTCGTGCCGTCGTGCCATAACAATTAGGCGCATAGTTGTGGTGATTACCGCTACGGCTGTTAGGCTAAGAACTGTGGTGATAGTCAGACCAACCCAGCCTAGACCTCCCTTGAGTTCTTGCACACTGCGTAGGGCTTCATCTAGATACTGCACTTCATCTATTCCTGGTAGCTGGGCTAGCTTTTGAGCAAGGATAGGAACATCTTGTGATTCTGTTGCTTTAACTTTCAGTTCATCTACTAGGGGATTACCTGCCAAAAGTTCAGTGGCTGCTGCAAGGTCAGAAATTCCCATTTCTTCAACTAAAGAAGCCCAAGCTTGCTCCTTGGAGATTGTTTTGACTGTACTAACTGAGGGTAGCTTTTTTACCGCTGGCATGACCATTTCTACCTGGGCCCCTGGGTCAAGGTAAACGGAGACTTCTAGTTGAGTTCCGAATTGGCTAAGCATTCCCTCTAACTGCCAAGAAACTTGCAGACTCACGCCAAATAGAAAAATTAAAACCGTGACAGTACTGACGGCGGCCCAATTCATCCAGCCTCCACGCTTGAGGCCGAGAACAGTTTCCCGTAGAAGGTAGTCGAGTTGAGAGAAAAATTTCAGCATTATCTACTTGTTCGGTTACTTGGCCTTGATAACCAAGGCGATAGGGAGAAGAAATGTGTACTATGAAAATAGACTAAGATGTGAAATATTTAGCCGAATTAAAGAGTTCTCTGTCTCATGCCTGCTACACTTCTCGTCGAGAAGAAAAAACTAGAAAATCCTCCTTTAGAGATTCATCACTTAGGCGATCGCGTCCTACGTCAACCCGCTAAGCGCATCTCTAAAGTTGATCAAACTGTGCGAGAGTTTGCCCAGCAAATGTTACAAACTATGTACAGTGCTGATGGTATTGGTCTGGCTGCACCTCAAGTAGGGGTTAATAAGCAAATTATTGTAATCGATTGCGAACCAGATGAACCAGAAACCCCAGCTCTGGTTTTAATTAACCCCGCCATCAAGAAATTTGGCAGCCAGATGTGCGAAGGTCAAGAAGGTTGTTTAAGTATTCCCGGTGTTTACCTCGATGTCCAAAGACCAGACCACATAGAGGTTACCTACAAAGACGAGAATGGGCGTCCACGCACGTTGAAAACCAAAGGACTATTATCTCGCGTCATCCAACATGAAATGGATCACCTCAACGGTGTAATGTTTGTTGATCGCGTAGAAAATGGTTTAGCTTTAACTGAAGAACTGCAAAAATACGGCTTCTCGGTGCAAGCTGTTAAACCTGTTAAGTAACTGATACATCTACCGAAGACTAAGTAAGCCTATGATGACTCCGAAAAGTGGTCTGTTGCTCATGATGTCTTGTGTGGCAGGCATAGCTTCTGTTGGCTCCGTTTTTGAACTTTCTTCTGGACAACCCCAGTATGGTTCCCTGATTACCGGAATTATCTTGGCTGCTAGTATTCCTTTGACGGGCTTGTTCTTTTGGGCGGCTGTGCGCGATGCGAGGGCAAATCAATGAATCTTGAGATGAGTTAGTTTTTAGCTCTCAGGTATCCCAAGAAGAGAGGAAAGCTGTTAGCCGTGGTTTGGCTTAAAGCAAAGGGCGATAATCCCCGAGCTAACAGCTCTAGCTTGGGAATTACTAGGGCACAAGCTCTGGACAAATTATTTATTTGTGGCTTAGTATACAGAAATTATTAAAATCTTTATCTAAAGGCAAGAACAAAGAGTAGCCTCAGCCAGTCAATAAGCTAAGGCTTAAATCAAAAAAATTATGTATCTTTGCCCTATGACTGGTCAAGTTTGCACAGGATTCCTGCAACTTCTCTCTCCTGAAATTACTAACGTACCCATAACAACCTATCCCCTGCCCCAACGTCAAGAAGTGGTCATAGGGCGTGACCCCAGTTGTCAAATTGCCTTGAGACCTAATCACTATCTAAATGTATCGCGGCGTCATGCCACAATTCGACCTGTTCAATTCCAGGAGAATGGTACACTTGGCTGGGAGATATGTGACCTCAAGAGTGTCAATGGTACATTTATTAATGGGCAGTACTTGCGAGGTTGTCGGAAATTGTTCTCAGGCGATCGCATCAGATTAGGTCAAGATGGACCGCAATTCCTTTTTGAATCACTCCATCAACAGTAGTCTGTCAATTTTGAATTGCTGGGTTGAGAGAGGACAAGGAAGACAAGGAAGACTTGGGAACAAGGAAGAAACTTTAAGAGAGCTATTCCTCAAATCAATCTTGATGCTCCACTAAAGACAAATGTTGTAATGATTAGGTATGCCTGAATAACTCAAAGAAAAGCAACTGAGCAACAGCCCACAGGGAAATGCTGC
>JBAUJE010000387.1:0-3706 GCA_049683475.1 Coleofasciculaceae cyanobacterium
CAAGCAACTGATTACTACCAGCAAGCCTTGGTAATTTCCCAAGAAATTGGTGATAAAGCAACAGAAGAAGACTCTTCTTCAAGAATTACTTTAAAGCTTGAGCCTTTGCTGTTTCAGGCACCACCCCCAGTTCAGCAAGAAGTGCGACTATACCAAGAAGGTATTCAACTCTCTAAGCAAGGTCAATATCAAGAAGTGCTTGCTGGAAATAATTTAGAGCTTGTTGATACTCTCCTAGCTTGCGGTAAACTACTCCCATCCTATTAAGAGTTGCCCAT
This sequence comes from Coleofasciculaceae cyanobacterium, assembly GCA_049683475.1. GTDB lineage: Bacteria > Cyanobacteriota > Cyanobacteriia > Cyanobacteriales > Coleofasciculaceae > JBAUJE01. The sequence continues at coordinate 279 of JBAUJE010000387.1, forward strand.
TGCTCCTCAGGTTCGCCATATTCTTGATAAATTGCTAAGGCTTTCTCGAAGTAATCAAGTGCCTGTTGATACTCTCCTACCTGCTGAGAAACTAATCCCGTATTGAAGAAGAGAGTTGCTCCTTTATTGCCAAAAAGGCTTAAAGATTTATCAGCACAATCACTTAATTTCTCTCGAATTGCCACAGCTTGCTGATAGTAATCCAACGCCTGCTGATACTGAGTCTGAGTTGATGAGGTGCGATCGCTTCTCTCAAGAGTCAAGCACCATTCACCAGGGAAACCACCTTCTTGTTTGCTTTGCTGTATCTTTGACAAGTTCTACAATCTGCTCATCCTTCTGTTGCTGGTTGCCCTTGATTGTTCCGCCACCAATTCAAAAAACCCACTTGCTCGTTTCCTCTGTTGTTGGGTAAAGTTACTGGAAAATAATTGCTCCAACCCCATCTCAATCAGCTCGAATGCACCAGGAATAGTGAGGAATTCTTCAAGAATCTGATAGCGGAGTTCGTAGTCCCAGCGTAACCCCATTCATTACGGCATAGGTAAACATCATAGAACGACAGCCGTTGCCGGGAATTGTCTCGATTGTAGGTTTAGGAGGCGATGCACTATTTTCCTTCTATCATTATTATCTATCAGCATCATTAATCCAGTGTTCTTTACTATTACAGGTATTCTCATCGAATTCGGTAAGCGACGGTATGAGGTTGGCGATCGCAACAAATCACTCCCCAACGGCTAGAATGAACACCTAGAAAGTAGAAAATCCCGTTCCAAGCCGGAAGAATTACACTATTCGCCTTGAAGTAACAGGCTTTGATATATAGCACTTCTCGAATTAGTGAGATACACTTCCTCTTCTTCCCTATTCCCTATTCCCTGTTCCCTGTTCCCTGTTCCCTAAAGCCCAAAATTTGTGTACCTCGTCAAGAAAGAGAAACGCTATACCATGAAACCTTTGCCTTTAACTTCACGCCTCTTTCTCTCTCACCTCCTAGTAATGATGGTGGGGGTAGGAACTCTGGTAATTTTCGGCAAGCTTTCGTCTCCTCGTTTCTTTGTCACCCATCTACAACAACTCGAAGGCAGGGGTATAACTTTACGCTACACCCGCACTCGTCTAGTAGATGTGTTTGAAACTACTTGGAACCGCAGCACTTTTTGGTCAGTCATAGTTGGTGCAACTGCGGCTGGTGGACTCAGTTACTGGCTATCAAAAAGGATTATGCAACCTTTGACCCAGATTGAGCAAATTACTAATCAATTTGCCGCAGGACAACTAGATAAAAGATTGCCCCCCAGTGAAATTCCGGAAATTAACCGACTAGCTAACAGTTTTAACCGCATGGCCGCTAGTTTGGAAGATGTAGAATTAAGACGCAGAACCCTAGTAAGTGACCTTAGCCACGAACTGCGCACTCCCTTAACTGTTCTACGAGGTTACTTAGAAGAACTAGCCAGTTCTCAAATTGAATCAACTCCTGAAGTTTATCAGCAATTAGCCAAAGAAACCCGACGTTTAGAGCGTTTAGTTCGGGATTTACAGGAACTTTCTAAAGCAGAAACTGGCTATTTACCCATCAAACTTGAGCCTGTTAATTTGCATCCCTTATTGGAATCCTTGGTACAAAGGTTTTCTGACCAGCTACTTGAAGATGGTCCCCTGTTACAGTTAGATTGTCCAGATGAATTACCACCAGTAATTGCTGATATAGACAGAGTAGAACAAGTATTAGTTAACCTACTTGGTAATGCTATTACTTACACAGAAACTGGCACAATTACTGTCAAAGCATGGCTAGAAAAGAAAGAGGCAAAAGCAGGAGCGTCTAAACTGTGGGTAGCAGTAATTGATACAGGTGTAGGCATTGCACCAGAAGATTTACCCCACGTCTTTGAGCGTTTCTGGAGAGCAGAAAAGTCTCGCAACCAGCACACAGGCGGTACAGGTATTGGTCTAGCTATTTCTAAAAGATTAGTTGAACTACAAGGCGGTGAAATTGAAGTAGAAAGCCAGTTTGGTGTCGGCAGTAAGTTTAAATTTTATCTACCTTCGGCATAAATCTATAATCCTTCTGTTTGCCCTATCCCTTATGTAGAAGTCTTATGCTTAAGTTGATTTTTACCACTATTTTTAACTACATATAAGGCATGATCCGCTTGCTCTATCATATGAGTAACTGAATTAGGAGGATTGATGAAAGTAACAGCCCCAATACTAAAGGTTGCAGGCCAGTGATTATCCCTCATCGCCTCCATCAGCTTCCGCCTAACCCTAGAAATTACTGTATTTGCAGCTTCATAGCCATTGCCTGATAAGAGGATAACAAATTCATCTCCTCCGACTCTGGCAATAATGTCTGTCTCTCGTAAATTGTCTTGAAGAGTGATAGCAACTATCTTGATGAGATGATCACCAGTGCTATAACCCAAGGTTCTGTTAATCTTGGCAAAATCGTCTATATCTATGTAAATTACTGTTAAAGGGTGACGGTAGCGATGGGATTTTTTAATTTCCAATCTAGCCAGTTCAAAGAATAATTTTTTATTAGCCAAACCTGTAATTAGATCAGTTCTCGCCGAGTCTTTCTCCTTTTCCTTGGCTCTACGTAATTTAAATACTAAATAGGATACAGTTGAGAAAAAGACGAAATTAATAAAAGTATCCCAGTATCTTTCCCAAAAGTTAACTGGCTCTTGTTGAGTAATTGGATGAGTAATTAACCCAGCGATTGCACTCACAAAAGCGATTGCTAAGCCAGCTTGTATATTAATAAACCAGGTAATCATAGACACTGGCAACAAATAGAGAAATGACAGAGAAATATCTGATGTTAATTGGTAGTCAAGATAAGCAATTAGAGGGAAAACCAATAAAACTGCAACGAGTATAACAATTATTGGTTGATGTTCCAGATAATTGTTGAATCTTCTGGGAATTTCGAGTTTAGTTGCCATTAAAGCTTTAAATCTTATGGACTTATACATTACTCCATTCAAGATAACCAAACCTTCCCGCTCAAAATATCATTTTAGGGAAGTATATAAAGGAGTGATGGAGCAATTGTCAAAAATTCAAGACTGATAGGGCATGTTTTAAAATTCAAAAATCTTATGTAGGGGCGTTGAGCAAAGCTTAGTGCCAAGCAGCATTAGCAAGTACTTGTAAGGTGGGCAAAATCCAAAACAAGATTCTCAGCCAGTCATTGTTCCCTGTTCCCTGTATGCCAAAGCTGCCAAAGCTGAAGGGCGCACCTTAGCGTAGCGGTAGCGACGTAAGGTGCGTCTGCTCCGCAAAGCTAAAAGCCTAGTTTTTCCAGTACAGGTTGTGTAGAAACAACATGCTTCTTTAGACCTAACTGTTGAGGACTAATACCTAGGGCCAGAGCAACTAGTTGGGGTAAATGCAGTACAGGTAAACCCAGT
>JBAUJE010000388.1:0-45374 GCA_049683475.1 Coleofasciculaceae cyanobacterium
TAAAATCAGTTCAGCTCTATCCAAAAAGTTTGCTGAAGCAAGAGAGTCAACGCCTTGCCCTAAAGTTATTATTTACCATGTTACTGCCTAGAAAATTTTCCAGTAATTTAGTAAGTTTTTTTGGAAAAAACTTTCCTCTGGTTTCTACCCAAAAAACAGATTTAAGCAAGGAAAATTTATAGATAATCTTCTTGAGAAAATTGTCGAATTTTAACTATTTATCATGAAATCTTGTTGTCCCTTTGCTACAGAACATGAACTTAATTGAAAAACTGGTAGCTTGGGTCAAAAACAAGCTTTCTAACAAGTTTATTCAAAATCTCGGTTGGTTAGGTGGTGCTCAGGCAATTAGCAGAGTCTCTCGCCTCTTCACCACTGTAGTTCTAGCTCGCTATTTAACTCCTGAAGATTTTGGACTAGCAGCCCTAGTTTTAACAACTTATGAATTCACCAATATACTATCGGCTTTTGGCATTGGTGCTAAAGTTATCCAAGCTAAAGAAGAAGAGCTAGATGATATATGTAATGGTGCTTATTGGCTAAACTGGTTAGTATTTTTAGGTTTGTTTGTACTTCAATGTCTTGCTTCTTTCCCTATCGCTTGGTTTTATGGGAATAATAGGCTTATTTTACCAATTTGCGTTCTCTCTATCGTTTATTTAGAGAGTCCTATTGGTAGAATTCAGTCTGTGCTTATTATGAGGGAGAATCGACTCAAAGTAACAGCCTTCAGTCAAGCTCTTACTCTAACAACTAGCAATATTCTTTCAGCGATTTTTGCTTTATCTGGTATGGGTATGTGGTCAATTGTCGCACCAAAACTCGTATCACCTCTCATCGTCGTTTCTGTATATCTCAAATATCATCCATGGCGACCATCCGGAGGTTTCACAACAAAATACTGGGGAGATATCTTTAGTTTTGGCGTAAACTTTTTGGGCATTAACATGCTGAAAGTTTTAAGAAATAACTTAGACTACTTAATAATTGCTCGCTTTGTTTCAATTGAAGAACTAGGACTGTACTACTTTGCTTTTAATTCAGGACTAGGAATTAGCTTGAATATAATGCAATCTATTACCGTCGCTCTCTACCCTCATCTTTGTGCAGTAAGAGACGATTTCTCTAAATTTAAAAAGACATACTTTAGTAGTGTGAAAACCATAGCGACAATTATTATACCTTTTGTTATTTTACAATCTAGTTTAGCTCCCTTCTACGTACCAATTATTTTTGGTCCAGAGTGGGTCGCCAGGGGTGCTCTTCCTATTTTAATTTTGATTTGTTTATCAGCCATTCCTCGTCCTTTCGATATCTCAGCTGCTCAACTTTTAGCTGCTATTGATAAGCCTCATCTAAGCTTACGTTGGAATTTAATCTTCACGGGCATTTTCACTGTAGGATTACTAATTGGAGTACAGTGGCAGGCAATCGGAGTTGCGATAGCTGTTTTAGTTACTCATGTCGTTGCTCTACCTTGTTTCGTCGTTTGGGCTATTTGGTATGTCTTCTATCGACGGCAAGAAAACTTTACTTAATTTTAAGTTTTTTAAGAGAGATAATACAATCAATATAAATTTAATTTAGAGTTGTTCTCTAACTCAATAAAAATTTAGCATCACAATTAAACATGTTAGTACCATGAACTCTTCCCAACCAGTTGTATCTGCCATCATACCAGCCTACAATGCTTCTCTCTTTTTGTCAGAAGCGATTGAGTCCGTACTATCACAAACTTTTACTAACTTTGAATTACTAGTAATTGACGATGGCTCCACAGATAATACAGCTAGCATTGTCAGACAATACTCTCAACAAGATAGTAGGGTAAGACTGCTTTCACAAATTAATCGGGGAGTATCTTTTTCTCGCAACTTGGGAGTTGAATTAGGTCAAGGCAAATACATTGCTTTTCTAGACGCTGACGATCAATGGCTACCTGATAAACTAGCTGCTCATGTTGAACATTTAGAAACTAATCCTCAAGTTGCTATCAGTTTTAGTCGCGTCAAATTCATTAGTTCTGATGGTAACTTTACTGGACAAATTTCTACCGGACGCTTAACTAATATTCAGCCAGAACATCTCCTTTATGAAAATCCTACTGCCACTACTTCTAATTGGGTGGTTCGGCGTGAAGTTTTTCAAGAGTTTGGTGGATTCGATCAGCAGATGAGCTACTCTGAAGATCTAGATTTCCTGTTGCGAGTAAGACTCAGTCAGAAGTGGCAAGTAGAAGGAATTGACCAAGTCCTGATTTGTTATCGAACTAACAATAAAGGGCTATCTTCAGAACTGAATCGCATGGACGAAGGTTGGAATTTACTAGTTAACAAAGCTAGAAGCCACGCACCGCAACTTGTCAATCAGCACTATGCTTTGGCAAAAGCAGTGCATCTACGCTATCTTGCCCGTAGATCTATTCGTTTGAAGCTACCCTCAAAGGTGGGTTTTGACTATATCAATGGAGCTCTTAAGTCAGATTGGAGATTGCTTTTTAAAGAACCACGTCGAACTATACTCACCATGGTGGCAACCTACTTAATTCACTTAATGCAAAGTCTAAATTTGATGAAAGCAAGGGTGGAGGTTGTCTCTGAATAAGATATCATAATTTGTCTAACTAAATTGATGAGAATCTAAATCTGTTAGCAGTAATCCAACTTGCTCAACTGTTTCCTAAAATAAAAATATTAGTAACTTTCTGAGAACTAGGTGTTGATTAAAAATTGAGTTAGGGTGTGTAAAAAATGAAAAAAGTTTCTGTGGTTGTGCCTATCTACAAGGTTGAGAAATATATTGCTGCAACCGTGCAGTCAGTTTTATGTCAAACCTATCAAAACTTCGAGATTATCATTGTTGATGATGAATCACCTGATCGGAGTGTAGAAATTTGCCAGCAATTTGCCGATCCCAGAATTAAAATTATTCACCAAAAAAATCGAGGACTTGCTGCGGCCAGAAATGCCGGTATTCGTCATGCTCAAGGGGAATACATTGGCTTTCTTGACGGAGATGACATTTGGTTACCAGAAAAGCTAGCCAAACATGTGGAGCATTTCGAGCATTCTCCTAATGTGGGAGTGAGTTTTAGTCGTTCTGCTTTTATTGATGAAGAAGGTAACTCCTTAAGTATCTATCAAATGCCCAAACTTAAGGATATTACTAAAGCTGATGTCCTTTGTCGTAATCCCATTGGTAATGGTTCAGCCGCCATATTTCGGCGAGAGGTTCTAGAAGAGATTAAATTTCAAGACAATCTGTATGGCACAGTAGAAGAATGCTATTTTGATGATCGTTTCCGCCTATCTCAAGATGTTGAGTGTTGGGTAAGAATTGCTATTCAAACCTCTTGGCAAATGGAGGGTATTCCAGAAGCTTTAACTCTCTATCGAGTCAATTCGAGTGGTCTTTCGGCAGGTTTATTACCTAAATTTGAGTCCTGGGAAAAGATGCTAGAAAAGCTACGCCCCTATGATCGGGAGTTTATTGCTCAATGGGAAAATCCCTCCAAAGCTTACTTGTTGAGATACTTAGCTCGCAGAGCCGTAACCCTACGTGATGGCAAAGAAGCTGTTAACTTATTCCATAGAGCGATGGCTACCCATTGGCGCATCCTCACAGAAGAGCCCCGACGCACTATCCTAACTGCTGGTGCTGCGTATCTACTTTGGCTTCTACCCCAATCCCTCTATCGTCAGCTCGAAGAACTAGCTTTAAAACTAACAGGAGCTTCCCAGAAAAAGCGTATTTTGCAAGACCAAAGCAGTTAAGCTATTTCTGAGTTATCGAGGACGAAGATTTCTAATACAGTTTTTGTGAGAAAAGTAATCATATGGCTGAATTACTGAGCATCACTGGACGCATCTTCCTCGGTTTTACTATTTTCGCTTTGGGTTTTTACTTAGCGCCACTTACTTACACGATCACCAGGAAATCTACTCAAAAACAAGCCAATTTATTCTCTCGAAAAGTTCAAATTGCTCTGATTATTCTAGTCAGTTTAATTAGCCTTATCACTATCTGCACTTATGCTTTAGTGCAGATAGGAGTAGACCCTAACTCCTTACCATCCCCATCTGAGCAGGTAGAGGTGGTAAGAAGTTACTGGAAAAAACCTGCTATCATAACCCGTCGTAAATTTCCTCAATCTAATCAATTTAAAGGCTTCGGTTTTTTCCCCACCTTCCCTCACTACAATCTCAATAACAGACCAGGAGTAATTAAATCTTTATTTGAGGAGATGAAACCTCATGTAATCCGTATTGAGTTTAAAGCTAACTGGTCAAATGGAGAGGGTCACATTGATAGAAATGACGAGGAATTACAAAGGCAGATAAAGTTAGTAAAAATAGCTGCCGAGCAAGGAATTAAAAAGTGGATTGCCGTTCACTGGTCACCTCCAACTGAATTTAGAAAGTATGATTCTACCAAAGCGTTAGTTAATGGCAAAGACAACCTTCTTAGAGAAGATAAAGAAGATGACTACGCCAGATATATTGCAGAGCTAGTTAATACTTTTGTAAAAGCTGGTACTCCAGCTCCCTATGGCATAAGTATTCAAAATGAACTAAATTATGCCCCTTCTTGGAGTGGCATGAAAGTTCCTCAAGACCAGTTTAGACGCTTAGTTAAATTATTTCGCCAAGAACTTGATGCTGCTGGATATGGTGAGAAAGATACTAATTTTATTCGGGTTCAAGGTCCTGAATCAGGTAGCATTGTCTCTAACGTAAAATGGCTCGGTGGTAGGCATTTTTCTTACTTTAAGAAAGACCCAGAATTTGCTAAAGCGCTTTCTGATCTCCTCACCCACTCTTATAATCCTAACCGTTGGTCAGGCGGTAAGTATGCTGATAACTGGAGAAATGGCATTCTCTACCACAGTGGTGGGCGAGATGTGTGGATGACGGAAATGTCTCATGTAGACGGTAACCCTAGCCAAATGTCCGTCGCAATTACCATGTCCAGAGAAATTGGCAAACACATTGGTTACCTGCATTCCAACTATTGGCTTTTTTGGGGTGGATGGCGTCCTCAACAAAAAGGAGAAAATTACCCCAGAGAATTCTTAACCCTGGGCGAGGTTAGCAATAATTTGCCAAAAAGATCGAAGTTCTACCACGTTTTGAGGCTGCTTTGTAACTACACCCAGCCAGGTAGCTATGTCTACAGTTTTCGCTCCCAAGACTCTTCCTTACTAGATTCTGGCAAAGAAACTAATCAGCGATATGTTGATCTTTTAGCTTTTCAGGGTCAAAGTAGATCAGTAATTTTGATGGTGAATGACACTTCAACAGACAAAGATATTACCGTCAAAGGTTTATCTGGTATGGGGAGTAGTGTAGATATCTATCGTGTCAGCGATCGCCAAGATGAGAACGGTCTTAAAATCACTTCAAGCTCAATTGATCGCTCAGGTAGTATTACTAAAACTATTCCTTTGACTGGTAAAAGTGTAGTTGTCTTAGTGACTAATGGCGGTATTAAGGGCTAAACATCGATATTCATTACTGGGATAGATATAGCACCACGCGTTAATGTTAGGACATTTCTATACTCTCAAACTCAGCCACAGCTTACTATTGCCTATTGCCTGTTGCCTGTTCCCTAGCGCGTAGCGCTATATCCAAGATCTATATGCACTTTGTCTTAGTCTATATTTTCATGTTGGAAAAATATACACGCTAGAGGGTATACCCCTAGCGCTAATTATCTTCAATTTAGTAATTCCTAGCTCTAAAACAGTCAGCTTAGCGAACAGTTTTCAAACTTTCAGTTTTGTCTGTAAATAACTCGGTGAAAATGCTCAACACGGAACGTTTACGTGTTTTAATGTTAACGCTAACTGACATCCCCGATTGTAGGGGTATTGGTTGCTCATTAACCATTAATGACTGTTGCTCTAAGCTAATTTCAGCAGGGAAACTGTAGAAAGGACGGTTTTCCTGTTGATCAGGTGGTAAAGCATCAGAACCAATTGAGACTAACTTACCCTTGATGTCGCCAAATTCACTGAACGGAAAAGAGTCAATTCTAACATCAACATCCATTTTCTTCTCGACGTCAACAAAACCAATGTCCTTGTTCGTAAGGTAAACTCTGGCTACAAGTTTATCGCTGGGAACAATTTTAAGAACAGGTTCAGCAGAATTAGCCACAAAACCGGGTGCTGAGGGTTTTAAATCAAACACAGTTCCAGAAACTGGTGCTACTAGTTGTTGATAGCTTAAGGTTAGATTAGCCTCACTTAACTGGCTATCAATTTCTGCGATTCTCTTTTCATTTTCGACAATTCTTTTATTTAACTCAGAGTCAATTTCGGATACTCTTTTATCATTGTCGGCCATCTTATCCGTTAACTCTTTCTCCGAGAGGGCGATGGTATTTTTGAGTTGTTCCTTAGCCTGAGCAATGTCAAATTGTAGCCGCAACTCTTCGTCAACTAGCTGATCTGCCTCAGCTTGCTGTCTTTTTACCTCATTGTCCTGTCTCAAATACTGAATTTTAGAGAAACCGCCTTCCTCATAGAGGGGCTTAAGATCATCAAGAATACCCCGCTCAACTTGCAAAAGCTCCCTAGAATTAGCAAGCTGGATTTTAGTTTGGTCAAGTCGTTTCTCTAGCTGTCTTATTTCCGACTCATTGGTCGCAATGCGAGATTGCAGTTCTCTACTAGCAACTTGCAAGCGCTCTCTTTGTTGAGGAGTGAAGTTAGCACCTGAACTATCACCTCTGAGCTGGGCGCGGTAAAGTTCATTTTCTGCCAGCAAGACCTTTCTGCTTTCCGCCAGAGAGGTAATTTCTCTAGAAATTTCCAGTTCCGATAGCCCTCCATTTGCCACCACTGGAACTGCCCCATTTCTCATCTGAGAGCGATAAAACTGATTTTCTTTAACTAAGGTGGCCCGAATTTTGCTGAGTGAGGATAACTGAGCTTGAGTAGCTTTAGGCTCAAAGGTAAGGAGCAAATCACCTTGTTTAACCTCTTGCCCATCCTTAATATTAATTTCTGTAACTACACCGCCCCTTGGAGCTTTAACTTCGTTAACAGCACCCTTTGGTTCTAGCTTTCCTTGAGCAGGAACAGCTTGCTCAATTTCGGCTAAGCTGGCCCAAATTAAACCGCCAGTTGTGACAGCAACAATCGTCCAGAGTATGGCATGGGACCAATTGGCAGATTGCCGCAGAATAACGGACTGGTCAAAGCCGCTTTTATCGTTCGTTTTATTAGCTGTAGTAGTAACCGCCTTGGGTAGACGAGAATTACCGGCACTCCCATTCTGAGCATTAGGGAGGACTGATGAGCCTAAGCCATTTTGTCGGTTAGAGTTTGACCCGTTTTGTTGGTTCATTGTAATGGTAGCCTGCGAGTAGGTGGGCGTCGTAAAAGCTACACTTGGGAATCCTGTTGCATGAAAAGGCAATAGTAGCGACCTTTTTGGGTCATCAATTGCTCATGAGTACCCTGTTCTACTACTGAGCCTTGATCCATCATCAGGATAATATCAGCGTTACGAATTGTGCTAAGACGATGGGTAATGAACAAAACCGTGCGTCCTTTAAAGGCTTCTGCCAAATTTAAACACACCTGTCGCTCGGTGTCATAGTCCAAAGCACTGGTTGCTTCATCTAGAATTAGCAATCGGGGTGATTGCAAAACCGTTCTAGCGATCGCAATACGCTGCCGTTGTCCGCCAGATAGGGCTGAACCTCGCTCTCCGACACGACTATTGTAGCCGACAGGCAGCCCCATAACGAATTCATGGGCGGCTGCAACCTGAGCTGCTTCGATAATTTCCTCGGTGCTAGCATCGGGGTTAGTCAAGGCAATATTTTCTTGCACCGTTCCCTCAAATAGTAGTGAGTCTTGAGGGACAATACCAACCTGACGCCGCAATGAATATAGTTCTACTTTCGAGATGTCGTAGCCATCAATAATAATACGACCCGAATTAGCTTCATAGAGCCGAGCCAAAAGTTTAGTCAGGGTACTCTTACCAGAGCCACTTTGACCGACAATTCCCACGAAAGAACCGGCAGGAATCTCCAAGTTAACATTATTTAAGTTGAGAGGGCCGCTAGGGGCAAAGCGGAACGAGACATTTTCATACTTAATTGCTCCGCGAATAGTAGGTAAAGGAATGTTATTGCGTTCCTCATCGACCAATTCCTGCGGTGAATCTAGAATATCACTAAGGCGCTCCAACGATAAGGCAGTACTTTGGAAGTTCTGCCAAATTTGGGCTAGGCGCAGTAGAGGTTGAGTAACGTAGCTGGCAATAATCCGAAAAGCAATTAACTGTCCTAGAGATAATTTCTGATCTAGCACTAGGTAAGCTCCCACCCAAAGCACTAGTAAGCCAGAAAGTTTGTTGAGAAATTGGCTTGTAGAGCCTGCCGCTGTTGAAGTTAAAACATTCTTAAATCCTTCACTGACATACTTAGCGTAACGTTCTTGCCACTGCCAGCGCGATCGCAACTCAATATTTTGAGCTTTGACCGTAGAAATCCCTGATAATACTTCTACCAAATAGGATTGAGTGTGGGCGTTACGTTCTGCTTTAGTACGTAGCTGTCGCCGCACAATCGGGGAGACAAAGAACGTCAGTACCATAAACAAGGGAATAACTCCCAGTGTCACCAGGGTCAGCACCCAGCTGTAGATGAACATGACGACGATGTAGACAACAGAAAAGACTGCATCTAACACCACTGTCAAAGCCGTACCCGTCAAAAATTGACGGATATTTTCCAGCTCATTTATTCGAGTCGCTAATTCCCCAACTGGTCGCTTTTCAAAGTAGCGCAAAGGCAGACGCAACAGGTGGTCAATAATTTCTGAACCCAGGGCTAAGTCAATGCGGTTGGTGGTATCGACAAAGAGGTAAGTACGTAAACTGGTTAAAATTGCCTCAAAGATGGCAAAACCGAGCAGCAGGACTCCCAGCACATGCAACGTGTCTGGACTGTTTTGTACAATTACCTTGTCGATAATCACCTGGATCATCAAGGGATTAGCCAGACCAAATAGTTGTACAAAAAAGGAAGCAATTAATACCTCCAACAGCACCTTACGGTACTGAATTAGGGAAGGAATAAACCAGTTTAGTCCGAACTTTTGTTGAGGAGTTTCTTTACTAGTCTTCAGTAGCAGAACTTGTCCCTCTTCGCCCCACCTGTCCTGAAAAGCAGCTGGTTTGAGCCTGACAATGCCTCTTTCTGGCACTCCTAGCACCAGCTCTTTTTCACTGGTTTGGTAGAGAACAGCAAAGGTATCGTTCCAGGATAGCAATGCTGGAGTAGGCAGACGACTTATTGCCCTTGCCGGAACAGCAGCCAGTTGGGCTGTAAAACCTACTAATTCGGCAACGGCACCACAATGCTGGAGAGAAAGGCTGCCAGTACGCGCAAACTGGTTATCAAGAACACGGCGTACTGTGTCTTTTCTGAAGGGAACGCGCCAAAACTTGCAGAGCATGGCAAAGCAAGCCAAGCTTGCACCAACCAGTCCCTTACCTCTTACAAAGGGGTATCTCTGGGCAGTTTTGCCTTCCTTGCCAAGATAGACATCTGCCGCATCTAGGGGTTGTGGCGGAGCTTCTTCAATATCTATATCTATTGCATCTGTATCTTCTGCATCTATAACTTCAACGGTGCTAGCCGTTTCTGCTTGAGCTGAGCTTGCTTTTGCCTCTGTGAGAATAGATGCAGGAATTCCCACTAAGCGTGTTTCACCAAATCCATTGACCTTGAGGTTAGCAACCTCTCCCTGATTAAGACAGGAACCTATTGGTGAACTTGCTGAGGCACCTCCACTAACAAACCAAACCCGATCAGCATCAAGTTGGCTTGACATCTGCTTCCCTTGAGCCAAATTGCAAATTACTGCCTCACCCCAAGCTTTTAGGGCAAGTTCTTTAAGATCAATCTCTGTCTCGGCTCGGCGTTCAAATTCTGCCCCTAGCAAGTCAAAAACTTCCACCAAAGAACAGCGAGAGCGGAAGCCGGCGGCTAACGATGGTTCGGAATCGAGAAGGCTTAAGAACTGACTGGCGCTAAAGGTTAAGCAAAGCCCTTCTGTCGAGGCGATCGCTGTTTCACATGGTACGCCTCTGAGTAAACCAACCCAGCCAATGATGGCTCCCGGTTGCAGCAATTTAAGAGTTACTGGAGTCAAACGGTGGGGATCATAGACAAGGAGACGGGCTTGACCCTCATATAAGATAGATACTTGCGCGGGCATTTTCTCCCGTACCAAGATTGCTTGACCCATGCGATAGCGAAGCAGCTGACACTGGGTTGAAAGTTTCCCTCGCTTCGCTGGTGAGAGCTGATCAAAAGGAGGTGTTTCAGCTAGAAAGGTTTGAATTGTTGTCGTATAGGTCATTGAGCCTCTGGAGGTTAGCCCTTCGCTTTTCGATCTTAGAATAATTTAAGGTAAATCTCTGGTTGAGTTATGTTAAAATGACCAGCACTAAATAGTCATTTATACTTAACACTTCAACCAAAGTGATCCTTTCTTGGTAGACTCAACCCTAATTCTTGGTGGTCAAGTAGCTAACTCACCTCTTTCAATTGCTGATTAAGCTGCTCCGATAGCCAAGTAGTAAAGCACTCATTTAGCAATCGCTGTCGCATTTGTTCATCTAGTTGAGCCGGAAGAAATTTCTCTAGGCAAACGATTACGTACCATTCACCTAGCTTTTTAGGTGGACATGTGTCTCCTGGTTGACTAGAGCTAAGAATTTGAGCGATAGCTGGGTGAGGAGTACTCATTTCCACCGGTCCAATTAATCCACCTGTTTGGGCTTCAGGCCCTTGAGAATACTCCCGTGCTAGCTCAGCAAACGACTGCTCACCTTCGTTAACACGAAAATATAGTTCTTGAATCACCCCTGGATCTTGGTTACGAATCAAGGAGTAGATAACCCTATCTAGCTTGCCCTTACGGTTGAGAAAGTAGGATTCTAGCTTATGACCCCAGGTATTTTGCTTGAACTTTTCTATTTTTAGTCCACGCAACGCCTGCTCTTCTAGTTGCTTTTCAGTCATGCCTTGACGAGAAAGCCATACCTGTTTAGCCTCAGGCGAAGTCAGTTGGTTTTGTTCGGCAAATTGTGCCAAAGCTTGAGCTTTCTCTTCAGGTGTACAGATGACCTCAGAGATAGCCTCGTCAATGATAATCGCCCTTAGCAAAGGCTGTAGCAGCTGATACCCTGCTAATAAGGGTATTATTTCCTCTACTTTAATAGTACGATTTCCAACTTTTAAAACGGCTGTCATTTCCGAAAAGCTATCATGTGTCAAGTATCTATGCTGGCAGCAGCTTCGTCAATATTGAGTTACTCTTAACACTTTTTATTGAAGAAATATTGACTAAGACGGCAGGACTGTCTTCAATTGGCAAAAACTGCATTCTCACCTTAACGGTTAACTTATGCCAGTCTTCATCTGTACCCTTAGCCAAATCTTAGCTAATTTTTGCCCAAAGTCTTTTTACTTATAGCCCAAGTAGCTACTCCTAATATACCAAGCAGGGAAATTGGTTCCGGTACTGAAGCCGGGTCAGTAATAGTTAAGGGAGGGGATGAGTTAGTCTCCGGGACAGTTGGTGACATTGAGGGAGGGAATGAGTTAGTCTCTTGATTATCCTCTTGAAGAGTTGGTGGTATGGAGGGAGGGGCTATCTGTTCGATAACAGGGGCAGGTCTCAAAAGCACAAATCTATCAAGCAGTAATCCTGCATCTTCTGTGCCATCCCCTACATCAACGACACCAACTCCTAAACTATATTCTCCGGCAGTTGTAAAAGTATAAGAGAATCGTCTAAAGCCAGTTTCGTTCCTAAAGACCGATTCAGAAAGAACTAAGTTTGAGAAGCTATCGGCGAGTTCATTAACTGTCCCAGCTATTGTCACCAAAGCAAAATCATTAAATTGGGCTTGAGATCTGGCATTTGAGAGGAAATTCCAGTCAAAACTGAGAATATCTCCTGCTTCTGCACTCAAGACGGTTTTAATCGCAGATCCTTCAAATACTTGCCCATTTCCCAAAGCATTTAAAGAACTAGCTCCTAGATTCATAAACTCTAGTAGCTCTGGAAAGTTGCCCGTTTTAATTTCACTATTAAACTCAGGAGCAGGCTGGGGATAGACTGTGTCGAGACGAGAATAATATATTCCCTCCCGAGAGGCGAAACTGTATGTATCACTTGCCTCAATAAAAGTCCGACCTAATGTTTGCCATTGAGAAAAATCGCCTGTCTCAAAACCACCGTTAACAATGGCTACAGAGGATAAGCTAACACCAAAAACACCGATTACACTGCTTAGACTAACAACACTCGCTCTCCAGAGAATAGACATAATTTTCTAGGAAAATCGCTAAATATTTCTTCAATGTCATAACTAAAATGAATGTTAAGGATAAGATTCAGTAATAATTTATTTAATTTACCGACTTTGCCGTCTTCACACAATTCTATAATCTTTGAGTAAAAAAATGGTGCATAGCAGATGTAAAAATTAGTAAATGTAGTGTAGAAAACAATTATTGTTAAGTTTTACATGTTTAGTATCTTCTATTCTCTCAAACAGAGGACTTTGTAACTAATTCAATTGAAAACTACTCTATTTACTCTGGCTAAGGAGGATTCTAAGTCCGATCTTTTGATATAAAGAAAACTTTCTTTCAGTAAGTTTGCTGTCTTAATGTTTATGATGCGCTAGCTTCTCTCTTCTTTGCCTGAATCACCTGCAAACTACCACCAGCATACAAGGTGCAATCGCATAGTTCAAACCCTGTCCCTTTAAGCAACTCAACCAAATCTGTCTCCAACAATTGCCAAGCTGTCTCTGTCTCAAACAACCACATAAATACTGCCAGTCCTGGCCAAAACATAAGATTAGTTGGTTTGTGGAAATCTACTAGTGCAAACTTGCCTCCCGGTTTCAGTACTCTGTAAATCTCTGTGATAATTTGTCGCAATTGCTCAGGCTCCATTTCATGTAAAGCTGCACTGGTATGTACTAAATCAAACTGCTCATTGGGCAAGGGCATCTCCTCGGCTAAACCTTGTACATATGTAGCCTGAGGAACGTTCTGCCGTGCCCTTTCTAGAGAAACTGGTGAAATATCCAATCCGGTAACATGATGAGAGAGCCTAAGCAAAAATTGGGTAGCCTGACCACTACCACAACATAGATCTAGTACCTTACTTTCTGAAGAAATATTCAAATTTTGTAGAGGCAGCTGACGAAATCGTGCTTCGCCGCCCACGCTTATAGCGGCAATTCGAGAAATCCCATCATATAGCCACTGGTATTGATAACTCCAAGTTCTGAGAATAGTAGACACTCTCTGTATTTCCTAGTAAAGATCTGTTGCTGCGATGACAAATCCAGACTATCAAAAGAATATATTGTTAAAATCAGTAACAAATATGAAGGTTTTGGGAAGCTATTATCACTATGGTGGATCGTGTTGGGGTATTATTACTTAATCTAGGGGGACCAGATCAACTAGAGGATGTCCGTCCCTTTCTATATAACCTGTTTTCTGACCCCGAAATTATTCGCTTGCCTTTCCCTTGGCTACAGAGTCCCCTTGCGTGGTTAATTTCAACACGACGAGCTAGGCAATCTCAAGAGAATTACAAGCAAATCGGCGGTGGTTCGCCGTTGCGGCAGATTACCGAAGTGCAAGCCGAGGCTCTCCAGGCAAAGCTACAACAACTTGGTCAAGTTGCAAGCATTTACGTTGGAATGCGTTACTGGCATCCCTTTACTGAAGAGGCGATCGCCCGAATTAAGAGAGATGCCATCAAACGCCTGGTAATCCTACCACTTTATCCCCAATTTTCCATCAGTACAAGTGGTTCAAGCTTCCGTCTTCTAGAACAGCTTTGGCAGGAAGATCCCACTTTAGATAGGATTGAATATACGGCAATTCCTTCCTGGTATGAACAACCGGGCTATCTCCAGGCAATGGCACAGCTAATTGCCCAAGAACTAGATCAGTTCCCGAATCCTGAGTCAGTTCACATTTTCTTCAGTGCTCATGGCGTTCCTCTAAGTTATGTCAAGGAAGCAGGTGATCCCTACCAACAGGAAATTGAAGATTGCACTGCCCTAATTCTGCGAACTCTTAATCGCCCCAACCCTAGCACCTTAGCCTACCAGAGCCGGGTAGGTCCGGTAGAGTGGCTCAAGCCTTACACGGAAGATGCCATAACAGAGCTGGCTAGCCAGGGGGTGAAAGATTTAGTAGTAGTGCCGATTAGCTTCGTCTCCGAACACATTGAAACCTTACAAGAAATTGATATCGAATATCGAGAACTAGCAGAAGAGTCGGGAATTGAGAACTTCCGACGTGTACCTGCACTCAATACCCATCCTCTCTTTATCGATTCCCTAGCAACGTTAGTAGTTGAAGCCCTAGATTCACCTAGTCGCCATTTTTCTGAGGTTACGCGTCCGAAGAAAACAGTCAAGATGTATCCACAAGAACGCTGGGAGTGGGGACTTACCCCAACAGCGGAAGTTTGGAATGGTCGCGTAGCAATGGTGGGATTGATTGCCTTACTGCTCGAGCTAATTATTGGTCAAGGACCATTGCACTTTGCGGGGTTACTATAGCCTATCTGCCCGGTACATAGGAAGTGGGTAAGTGATGCTAGAGAAGCAAGCTGGGGCGCACCGCGCCCCTAAACCCGAAACAAATTACTGATTGCTGAATTTAGATTTATTGCATAATTTAGCGGTAACGCCTCTTGCGTCTTCTGGCAACAGCTTTGCGCTTTTTCTTTTCAATGGGAGTTTCAAAGTGGCGCAAACGCTTCATGTCTGCAAAAATGCCTGCTTTTGAAACTTGACGCTTAAATCGGCGTAGCGCTGATTCAATGCCTTCATTTTCACCTACAACCACTTGGGTCATACTATCTCTTCCTAATCTCCTTCTCGTCAACAAACAAATGGTTCAGCTGGTTAAAGCCACCAATTTATTGAAGCCCGAACTAAACTCCTCAGACGGCATTACGTCAGAGACGCTTTTTGCTCTGGCAGTCAAACAGTGACATCATCCCGGCGCTAAATCAAAGATTATAGTGCAGGTTTGCCCAAGAATCACTTCTCAGGCTTCCTGGTTATTCCCTCACGGGATTGCGACACTTGCCTAGATGGAAGGATTTCTCCACCTACCCGGTAGATCGTCTGCACAGGCAGTTTACATTCCCGTCTGTCCAACGGTACTCTTTGAAAGAGCTTTCCTGTCATTGTTTCCTTTTGACACTCTGCGCTCTAAAGAGACACAGATTCTTTAAGACTTGCTTAAAAGGGATAGTCAAAAATCCCCCTAGACCCTCAAAGCAACTGACTTACGTCGATGCAATTGGGCTTACTTGTAAATTTATTAGCTTTCCGAGTCCATCACAAAGCCAGTTTGGTACGCTCAACATCCTGCCTTGCTTGCTCGTAAGCGTCGTTATGCCTCTTGCATCCGGTTCTTCGTTGCAGGTATTTCTCCTTACTAGGATGTTTCGTCGCGCAGACGGTATTCTTACTTGCTAACAACAGCCTATCATTTGTGAATGCAGATAAATCTGCTTGCGTCGCTTTTTCACCCCTCTTTAAAAAGATGGGGCTACCAAGCTCTCCTGCTTTTTACGTGTTTAAGATCACCTCACCCTTAATAGCTTAGGTCAAATCATTAAATTGAGAGTAGTTTTTGCCGCTCAATTGAACCAGAGCCGTCGAGCGATTGAATTTCTCTTATTAACATTTTACTAGTTTTGATTGTTTTGACTAAAGTTCATTAAACTAGGCTAAGATATGTGGTTCTTAGTTGTTAAAGTCGCCTCTTGGCTACGAAAGCCCAAGTCTTTTAACTTCAGAGACACTTAACCTTATCACTTAGAGTGTTGAGGTATCTTACCCTTTCCTGGCTCAGTCTAGATCAATCATTGCTGAGGATCAACTCTATCATCTGCCTGACTCAAAGCCTTAAGCTGTGCTATCGCACCGTTAATTAACTCAACACCTTGCTGTACGGTTTCAATTTGACTCAGCTTATCCCGTAATTCTCCCGCACCCACAAAACCTTTAGCATACCAAGTCATATGTTTTCTTGCCTGACGGATACCACGCTCTCCCTTGTATTCTCCTAAGGCTTGGAGATGTTCCTTTGCACATTCTAGGCGTTCTGCGAAAGTTGGCTGTTTACGCTCCTTGCCCGTTTTCAGGAAGTAGTCAATCTCTCCCACTAAAAAAGGATAGCCTAGAGTTCCTCTAGAACACATCACTCCGTCAGCACCAGTCTCTTCGAGACATTTGACAGCAGCTTGAACGGTAAAGATATCTCCATTGGCAATGACTGGGATCACAAGAATTTCTTTAACTCTCCCAATCCATTCCCAGTGGGCAGAACCATTGTAGCCTTGAGCACGGGTACGACCATGAAGCGTTAGCATCTGTGCCCCGGCTTCTTCCATGCGCTTGGCGAACTCCAGAATATTTATTTCCTCGTCTGTCCAACCAATGCGAGTTTTAACGGTTACAGGCACAGATACCGCCTTAACCACAGTTCGCACAATTTCTTCGGCAGTTTCTGGCTGCCGCAGCAGGGAAGATCCCCCACCATTTTTGGTGATTTTATTAACAGGACAGCCCATATTAATGTCAATTGTGTCTGCTCCTTCCTCCACGGCCATCTGTGCTGCTTGGGCAAGAAAATCAGGACGACAGTCAAATAGCTGAATACTAATAGGTTTTTCTTGGGGATCTACCTCCATGATTTTAGGCAGCTTCTTGACATGGCACAGTCCCTTCGCATTTACCATTTCGGTGTACATCATTGAGTCTGGCGCATAACGACGCACTAAGCGACGGAAAACTAAGTCCGTTACACCAGAAAGGGGTGATTGCAAAACCCGACTTCTCACCTCCAAAGAACCGATTTTGAGAGGAGTAGATAGCCTTTGTTGCAGTTGAGGAGAGAGAAAGGGCATTTTTACTGGACTGGCAAGAGATACTAGTACCCTCTATTTTAAGTTTTAAGAAAGAAAAATTTTGCTTGTCTGGGGGTATCTGAACTATTAAAGCGCATCAAGCAACCCACTATTAGCCCATACCAAATTAATTAATTTTGGCTGCGTCTCTCTCTTTCCTTGTGCCGGCAAATTGGTTCGCTACTCACGAGGATATTTTGTGCCATGCTTGCATTCAGCCCAATACGGTTATCTTGAACTGCCACAATTACTGAACCGCCAGGAGTGCAACTGACAACTTTCAATTCAGTTCCTGGAATTAACCCCATAGCTAACAAGCGATTGGTGACTTCTTTACTTTCCATGTCAACAATCCAGAGGCATTCACCCACAGTAGCCATTCCCAAAGGAAAGCATGAGCCGACAGTTGGCTTTTGATCAATTTTCTCCTGCTGTTTCTCCTCCAATTTTCCGGGTGGAGTTTCCCCAAAAAAAGTAAATTGCCATCCTTTTTGTTGCCGTTCTTGTCTCTGCTGTAGTTGATGGTTAGGTTTGTCTGATTTCATTATTTTCGTAATTGCAATATTTTTGTAGTAGCTTTTCCGTTCCTATGCTGAATTTTTGGCTTTTAACCTTGTAATTAGGTGATATTTGGGAGAATTATAAATAATTTATTGCTTATTTTTTCAACTAATAATTGAATTGCTCTCTAAATAGAATGTAGACATTTTTATTCTAGTTTTGTTTGTTTGTTAACAAACTTTATCAATTAAAGGCAAAACTTTTGTAACTAAAATTACAAAAAAACTAACATTGTAAAGTCATGACAACGATATATCAAGATTTTCAGTCAATAACTTGTCTGACATTAAGCAAAAGTTAGTGATAATAAAATCATTACTTTACTACCAGAAAGATCTAAGTTATTGCACTAAGACTGCTAAGCCAACTTTGAGGCATGGTTCAATAACTTCGTTTGTGTCCCCTAGACTCAACTGATAGTCCATTGGCACTCTGATTTCCTTTAGGTAAGGTATATAGACGGCAAACACAACTCATTCTTTACGGTTCGCCCCCATACCGAAAGCCTTAGCTTTTCGTACATTAGACAAAGTGAAGGCTATCAGTAATAGTTAGCCAACTCTAGAAGTAAGGAGTAGTAAGTACTATTGGCAACAGAACCGTCCTGTTCTAGGTTCGGGAACCTCTCCTTCATCAGATAGGCTAACCAAGCTCAGTATAGAGATTGATGATATTAAAGCTGGAAAAAGCGGCTGATTGAAACCATTGATGACTCAATCTGTACGCTCCCATAGCCAACCAGTAAGTATGTGTAGTTAAGAGAACCAGAAAGATTTATGGCAAAAGTTGTTGGAATTGACTTAGGTACAACTAACTCCTGTGTAGCAGTGATGGAGGGTGGCAAACCTACCGTAATTGCTAATGCAGAAGGTTTTCGCACAACACCTTCAGTTGTTGCCTACGCCAAAAATGGCGATCGCTTGGTAGGTCAAATTGCCAAGCGTCAAGCGGTGATGAACCCGCAAAATACCTTTTATTCTGTTAAGCGCTTCATTGGACGTAGATATAGCGAAGTCACTAACGAAGCAACTGAAGTATCTTACAAAGTTCTCAAAGTTGGTGACAATGTTAAGCTAGACTGCCCAGCTCAAGAAAAGCAGTTTGCGCCAGAAGAGATTTCTGCTCAGGTGCTGCGTAAGCTAGTAGATGATGCAAGCAAGTATTTAGGTGAAACTGTCACCCAAGCAGTAATTACAGTTCCTGCTTACTTCAACGACTCTCAACGTCAAGCGACCAAGGATGCTGGTAAGATTGCCGGAGTAGAAGTACTACGGATTATCAACGAGCCTACCGCCGCTTCTCTTGCCTACGGTCTAGATAAAAAGAGTAACGAAACTATTCTTGTCTTTGACCTTGGTGGTGGTACTTTCGACGTATCGATCCTAGAAGTTGGTGACGGTGTATTTGAGGTACTGGCAACCTCCGGTGATACTCACCTAGGTGGTGATGACTTCGACAAGAAAATTGTTGATTACTTAGCCAGCGAATTCCAAAAGGCAGAAGGTATTGATCTGCGTAAGGATAAGCAAGCACTACAACGCCTAACAGAAGCTGCCGAGAAAGCTAAGATTGAGCTTTCATCAGTAACCCAAGCAGACATCAACTTACCCTTTATCACCGCCACTCAAGAAGGTCCTAAGCACCTAGATACTACCCTGACAAGGGCTCAGTTTGAAGAACTCTGCTCTGACTTGATTGATCGTTGTCGGATTCCTGTTGAGAATTCCTTACGCGATGCCAAACTCGACAAAAGCGCTATTGATGAAATCGTCTTAGTCGGTGGTTCTACCCGAATTCCTGCCGTCAAAGAAGTAGTCAAGCGAGTATTGGGTAAAGACCCTAACCAAACTGTCAACCCTGATGAAGTGGTAGCTGTAGGGGCTGCAATTCAAGGTGGTGTACTAGCCGGTGAAGTCAAAGACATTCTGCTACTTGATGTCACTCCCCTATCTCTAGGGGTAGAAACCTTGGGTGGTGTAATGACTAAGCTGATTCCTCGTAACACCACCATTCCTACCAAAAAGTCCGAGGTTTTCTCTACGGCTGTAGACGGTCAAACCAACGTAGAGATTCATGTGCTCCAAGGTGAGCGGGAAATGTCAAATGACAACAAGAGCTTGGGTACCTTCCGACTCGATGGTATTCCCCCTGCTCCTCGCGGTGTTCCCCAAATTGAAGTTATCTTTGACATCGACGCTAACGGTATTCTCAACGTTACAGCGAAGGATAAAGGTACTGGTAAGGAACAATCCATTAACATCACTGGGGCTTCAACCCTCACTGACCAAGAAGTAGAAAAAATGGTCAGTGATGCAGAAGCAAATTCTACTGCTGACAAAGAGCGTCGCGAAAAAATTGATCGCAAGAATCAGGCAGATTCTTTGGCTTACCAAGCTGAAAAACAGCTCAGTGAGTTAGGAGATAAGGTTCCTGCTGCTGATAAGACCAAGATAGAAGGTCTGATCAAAGACCTGCGGGAAGCAGTCGGCCAAGAAGACGATGAGAAAATTCAAACTTTAACCACTGAATTGCAACAGACGCTCTACAGTGTCAGCACCAACATATATCAACAAGCTGGCGGCACACCAGAAGGCCCTAGTCCTGAGACAGGAGAAGCTGCTCCCGGTCCTACTTCCGAAGGTGGCGATGATGTGATCGATGCTGAGTTCTCAGAACCACCCAAGTAAAACTTTAGGGAAAGTATTAAGGAATAAGAGAGGGAAGAATTTTGCTCTTCCCTCTTATCCTTATTGGACAATTCCCAGTAAGTTAGGTCAATTTAGCTCGATCTTCTACATCTCTAAAATCCAGAGTTTTTTACGCAAGATAGAGAAACCCTACCTTTGAGAAGAAAACACCTTTAATCTGGCAATTTCTCGCGAGGGAAAGCTCCCGGCTGCACCAAGATAACTTCTACCTTGCCCTGGCGGTTAACTTCAACTTTCAAATCTGTACCCACTTGACTATCTTCAACACGAGTCTGTACATCTGCTGCATTCTTGACTGGCTTATTACCTACTTTTTGAATAACATCTCCGGGGAGAAAACCAGCTAGTTGGGCAGGTGAGTCAGGGATAACACTAACAATCAAGACTCCAGTATCTTCGGTTACTTTGAAGTCAGTATCATTACTCTGATTAATTTCTTTTTTTGTTGCTGGTGTTAGTGTCACCATCTGAATGCCTAGGTAGGGGTGCTCCGCTTGACCTGTAGCAAACAACTGATTGACGATGCGTTCTGCTGTTTCAACGGGAATCGCAAAGCCCAACCCTTGAGCATTGGCACGAATGGCAGTGTTAATGCCAATGACTTCGCCACGACCATTCAACAGTGGGCCGCCAGAGTTACCTGGGTTGATAGCAGCATCCGTCTGGATGAAGTTGACTCTTTTGTTAGGAACACCTACCTGAGAACTGGAACGACCTAAGGCGCTGATGATGCCCACAGTTACTGTATTATCTAAACCTAAGGGGTTACCAATCGCGATAGCCCATTCTCCTGGGATCAACTTTTCAGATTGTCCTAGCTGTACACTAGGTAAACCAGAAGCAGAAATTTTTATGGCTGCAACATCTGTCACTGGATCTATACCCACTACCTGACCTTCAAACTCCCTGCCATCTTTGAGTTTGACCTTGACAGTCTCAGCGCCTGCAACCACGTGAGCATTGGTGATAATGCGCCCATCTGAACTGAGAATAAATCCTGAGCCAGTACCTTGTTCAACTTGTCTCTCTGGTAAGGGTATATCCTCACCGAAAAAGTGCCTGAAGAAAGGATTTTTGAAAGGTTCTGGAATTGCTCTCGAAACTTGGCGCGCCGCATCAATTCTGACCACTGTTGGTCCTACTCGCTCTACTGCATCGGCAATAAAGTTAATATTTTCTCTATGAGGACGACGTACAGGCTGAGGAGATAAGGGCTGTGATACAGCAGGAACTACCTCAGGAAGTCCTTTGACCTGCTGCTCTTCCATGAGATAGCGACTACCTAAGACCCCTGCACCGCTGCCCAAGCCTAGTAAAGTCAGATAAACGGTCAACTGTTTAAGAGATAGACTCATGGCTCAAGGAAACTCTGAAGATAGTTTTTTGCAGGTTATTACTTCCACTATAGTGAAGGGACTACGCTGATCATCATTCGATTCGAGCGTAGCATCCAGAGTCCTGCCTCCTAATCGGATGCGCCAGCATTCTCTAGCCGCCCTTCTCGGTTGGTGTCAGGTGCTTTTTCCGTAACACCACTTGACACAGTTTCCTTGCCAAGTCTTGAGGATTTTCCCTAAAGTTGAATTAAGTTTCTGACCCAGCTTGGCATTACTAATTCGCAGCTATACCGGGAACACCTTACCAGTTTAACTTTACCTTGCTAATGTAGTCTTGTATATACCAAAATATTCCCTAATTCCGATAATCTCCGTGGGGAGGTCATGGTGCCAGCTGGACTAATTCTATGTTAATCTCTATTGATCTCTAGCAAACTTGACCAAAATTACCAATACCTAGCCTTCGATAGATTGAGTTATAGATCAGTTTATGAGCTACTGAATGTCTTTAAGCCACAGCCCATCGGGCTGATCTATTTTGTTGTATAACAGGGATTTCAATTACAAACTCGGTTCCTTGTCCTGGTGAAGAAATACAGTAGATCTGACCGCCGTGTTTTTCCACCACAATTTGGTAGCTAATTAACAAACCCAAGCCAGTTCCCTGACCTACTGATTTAGTCGTAAAAAACGGGTCAAATAAACGCCGATGTACAGCCTCTGTCATGCCACAACCATTGTCTTTAATTTTGATAAGGGCATAGACAGCTTCTCCTGGAGATGTCAAGAAACTATCATTGTCACTAACTTGCTTGATTCCTGTACCTATGATAATTGAAGGTAAGGTGGTGCTTACCGAATTATTGCTGGCTGTCTGGTCATCATCCCTTCTCAACTCTTCTAACGCATCAATTGCATTGGTGAGAAGATTCATAAAAACTTGGTTGAGCTGCCCGGCGTAACACTCAACTGGTGGTAGGTTACTATACTCCTTAATTACCCTGATTTCTCTGCGAGCTGGCATCGCTTTGAGCTGATTTTGCAAAATCAGTAGGGTGTTATCTAGTCCCTCGTGGAGACTAACTGATTTCATCTCGGATTCATCTAAGCGGGAAAAGTTTCGTAAAGATAACACTAGATCGCGGATACGATCTGCACCCCGCCTCATAGATTTGAGTACTTTTGGTAAATCTTTCTTCAGAAAATTTAGGTCAATTTCCTCCGCTGCTGTCAGAATAACTGGCATTGACTGGGGACAATGCTGCTCGTAAAGTTGCAGCAAATGCATAAGATCTTGTACGTACTGACCCGTGTAGGCAATATTGCCCTGTATAAAATTAATTGGGTTATTTATTTCGTGGGCGATGCCAGCTACTAACTGACCTAAGGATGACATTTTTTCTGTCTGAATCAGCTGAGCTTGGTAAGCATTTAATTTACCTAGGGCAAGTTTCAGTTGAGTCGCCTGTTTTCTTGATTGTGCTTCACTTTGCCTTAGTGCTTCTTCTACCCGTTGACGCTCTAAAATATCTTGCCGAAGTTGTTCGTTAGTTCTTGTCAGCTGGATCGTTCTTTCTTTGACTTTTTCTTGTAACTGAGCATGTGCTTTTAATAGTTCTGACTCAGCATGCTGGCGAAAAGCGATCTCTTGGCGTAATTGCTGATTAGTTTGCTCCAGTTGAGCAGTTCTTTTTTCAACCGCTTGCTGTAGCATTTCAATGACACCATACATATCTGCTGGATTGAGTACTTGCAGCAGACTCGTTTGGGAAATAATACCAGCTAATTCCCCGCGAGAGTTAGTTACAACTAGACGGCGTACACGATATCGCTGCATTTCCTCTTGAGCGTGCCGCAAAGAATCTTCTCGATCAAGAAAAAATAGCGGTGTACTCATCACAGCCTGAGCTGACACCTGTGCTAAATCCAGTTCTAATGTCTGAAACTGTACAATGTCTCGCTCTGTAACAATGCCCACTGGTATTAAAGTTTGAGGGAGGAAGGTTACGGGTTCCCCAACTTCGGTAATTACCACGGAGCTAACCTGATGTTGAGTCATCAAACGGGCTAGCTGTATCACTGAAGTATTAACTGGGGCGTGAATCACCTGACTAGTCATCAGATCTTTAACCTGCCGTAGTCGTGTCAGGAGATCAACTGGTTGCAATGCTTTACGAATGCTTTCGTGGGTGACAACTCCCACCGGTTGTCCCCGCTCATCGACAATCGGTAGGTGGCGAATCCGATGTTGGCGAAATAGAGCTATGGCCGAAAAAATGTCATTATCGGCAGATTGTTGGAGAGTAATTACGGGCTGATTGGCTAAGTCGGCAACTTTGACACCCTTGAGAGGAATACCAGCAGCAGCTAGCCTGACAATATCCCTATCTGTAAAAACTCCAATTAGTTGTGACTCTTCCATCACCAAGACACATCCACTAGCCGGGGCTTCGACAGACTCAAAAACAATCTGCTCCTCTTGGCAGAGGAGTTGAATTTGCTCTAAGCTGATACTCCCCTTCTGGCACTTTTTATCTAACTCCCTGAGCGGTAGCTGGCAGCTGTGAAGTTGAGCAGTGAGAGCCAATACATTGACCAGGGGAGTATGGGGTGCCACGGTCAGAAAATCATGGTCAATAGCATGATCTAAGCTTAAGATATTCAGGGGTCGCCTAATGTTATACATGAGGTCTTTCTGTGGTTTTAGGGTTTGCCGAGCCTAGTAAATTCGCTTAAAGCCATACCTCAACGGGTAATTCTCAGCAAGAAAGCTAACTTAATTTTTCTATTTCTTACGGATTAGGCTTGACCCCTTGCTCCTAGGGAAAATGCTACCCAATTTTCTTAACTTGACTGAATCAGAATTCTTGCTGAAGCTGGGGTATGGGTTTGTGGGGAAAGGGAACAGGATTTAATTAACCCTTGAACCCCTTAACCTTGACCTCTCTTTTCCCACCTTTAAAAAAAAAGACTTTTGCAAGAGATCTATTGTGAGAAACCAGTTAGGGGAGCAAAACTTGCTCATATTGCCTTGAGAAACTAGGAGCAGGGCACTGCCAAGTCCGTAACTAGTTTTTACTAATGCTCCCTGATAACTGGCGATGCGTCGTCTTGGTGAGGACTTGCTTTCCAGGTCACTACTAACACCACTGATTTGAGGGTTGACTTGCGATTGGCAAGAACTAATAATCGTTAGCAACCTAAGCAAGTCTGGACGAACCAGCTTTGCCTCTAGTGTAATACAAGGAATTCTACGTTGTGATACAGCTACAATCCTAATAATTCTTGGAATCGTGCAACAAATCCTTACACAAACTCTACAACAGTAGATCGAAAAAGAGCCGAAACTCTCGCTTAGTTGAGGAGTCAGGAGTCAGAATGATTTATGGCTTACTCCTTACTAGCTATTGAATTAGACGAATGCTAAATTATTCTCTCCTGGCTCCTGTCTTACCTTGAATGCCCATTCTTCCGTGACTTTTAGAGCTACTGAGATTTGCTCAGTTACAGTCCTGGTGCTGGTACTTTAGATGTTGAGATCCCAGGCTATTGTCCTAATGCCCCCTTACCAAAGAATTTAGGCGGTTCTTTCAAGGTGAAAACCTGGGTTGCTTGGGCGATCGCACGGCGTATATAAAGGGGGGTATTGAGCATTCCCAGCAAAGCCATACCATCTAGCAGATGAAAGCCGCCTGTAGTTTTCTCCTTTAGTAGCTGATCAATACTGGCTGGTTCTACCTGAGTGGGAATTTCTTCAGCAGAAGAAATTGTCAGTCCCCAGGGTTCACCATAGGTAGGAGTGTAAGAAGTGTAGGAGTGAACGTGGGGAAAAACAGCCTTGAGAGTGTGTACTAAACGTGCGTGGGTGTTCAGCAGGGGGGGAGCAACAGGCCCGGATTGTAGTACAAAATAGCCTCCCGGTGCTAGAACCTTTTGAATTTTCTCAAAATACTCTTTAGTAAAAAGCTTGAAGGAAGGCCCTTCTTCAATAGGATCAGAAAGGTCTGAAATAACAATATCCCACTTCTGGTCTGTAGTGTCTAAGACTTCTAGGGCATCACCTATGACTAACTGAGTCCTAGGATCATCAAAGGCCTGTTGGTGCATCTCCGGTAAGTGAACATGGCAAGCTTCTACTACCTCACCATCAATGTCTACCATCATTACTTGCTCAATAGTTTTCCAACGGAGGATTTCCCGTATAGTGGCACCTTCACCTCCCCCTAAGACTAAAGCTTGCCGAGGTGAACCATGAAAAATCATTGCCGGGTGTACGAGGGATTCGTGGTAGATAAACTCATCGACAGTACAAGATTGCCATTTTCCATCCAAAACTAAGGCTTTGCCATAGGCACCAGTTTCCACTATGTACATTTCCTGATAGGCCGTTTTTTTGTAAGCCAGGACTTTGGTTACACCGTGAACATAGATGTCCCAAGGTGTAATGTACTCGCTGATCCACAAATCTGCTTCAACTTTGCTCCCTGCCATACCCTACTCTCCATTTACCAGATAGCACAGTTATTATTGCAGAACAGTTAACTCAGAAGGGTCAAAACTCTGCTTGTGGTCAGAAAATCATCTATATTCCTTTTCAGTCCCAGCTTTTCAAGAGCCTTAACGAGAAATATCAAGTTTCTACTTGGGGTTTTCAAACAGTGCCAGTATCTTGTCGAATATCTCCTCACCAGCACGAGTCTGCAAAATTGAGTGTGCTAATGTTACAAATTCTTGATCTTGTTGCCTATCACTCTCAATGAATTTACTGGCGGGATAGAAATTAATATCGTCTGCTTGAAATTCGTTGGTTATACCAGTTTGCCAACCAGAAGTCTGCGAATTCCAGGAAATTGACTTGCCTCGCAGAGTGAACTGACACCAATGGATTTTGCCGTACTCTAGTTCAACGAAAACATCAAAATATGGCTCACCACCTTGATACCAGACTCTAATTTTGTTCTTTCCCTTACCTCGTGTCAACAATTTTTGATCAATTGGTCTTAGGGAAGCGCCTAGTTCAGCAATCTCTTCTTGATCCATCAACTTAATGAGCTTATTCCCAGGTGTCTGGTTGCTCCAATAATACTCAATCATGGTGAGGGTAGGTTCGTTTCTGAAAATATACCTACTTGATACGCATACCCTGTTATTTACTCCGGATATTTAGTCATTCCTCCGGTAACTGATTAAATAAGTCAGCGAGAACTTGATTCGAGAACAAGAATCCTTCTGGATCAGTTAATCTGAGCCGACTATCTAAAGGTAGCAGGTCGGTTTCGAGGAACTCAATAGCTTCACTGGTGACATTGACAATTTCTACCCATCCTTTGTTGTAGTATGGCTTTAAGCTAATGAATATTTGCTTTAAAGCCGCCTCCCCAAACCGTTCCTTCAGGCTAAATAGGTTTAGACCATCTGCCAAACGTAGACCTAACATAAGAGTTTCTAGCAAGGTATCAGCTTTGCTCGTCTTTGGGCAATCTAAAGCCCCATTAGCATCTATCAGCTGTTGTACCCAGGTAAAATACTCTCGTCTAGTGCGTGGTCGAGTGAATCGCTGCCCTTCAATATAGCTAGCTGCACCCATCCCAAAACCGTAATAGGGAAGGTTTTCCCAGTAAACACGATTGTGACGGCAATGATGACCGGGTAGGGCATAGTTGGAAATTTCATAATGTTCGTAGCCAGCACTAGAGAGAACTTCCTGCCCTAATCGGTACATCTTGGCAGTAGCTTCCTCTCTCGGCAAGGGTTTTCTCCCAGGAGAGTAAAGACGACCAAAGGCAGTTACTGGTTCGACAATCAGGTCATAGCAGGAAATGTGAGTAGGTCTAATATCAATGGCAGAACTTAAAGATGTCTGCCACTGCTCTATAGTTTGATTAGGTAAGCCAGACATTAGATCCAGACTAAAGTCGGGAATCTCTACTTGGTAAAGCAGTTCAACCGCTGCCAAGATATCAGTGTGGTTGTGTGATCGGCCGCAAAGGCTCAACAGCTCATCCTGAAATGCCTGAACTCCTAAGCTGACTCGATTAACTCCAGTCTCTCGATATCCTTTAAGCTGTTCTAGACCAAATGTTCCTGGATCCATTTCCAGGGAAATTTCAGCCTGATGAGCGATTCCGAAATGATCTTCTAGTGTCTCCACTATACGCCCTAGCTGTCTGACAGTTAGAAGTGAGGGGGTTCCGCCACCGAAGAAAATAGTGTTTAATGAGCTACTTAAAGGTGGTGTAGCCTTAATTTCCTGACATAGTACCTCAATGTATTGCTCAATACTACCTGATGTGCTGCCACTTACCTTGTCCCCCAGGACAGAAATCGGAAAATCGCAGTAGTAGCAACGGCGACGACAAAAGGGAATATGAATATAAGCAGAACTAGGTAAGATCACTTCGTCATCTTGTTCAGATTTATGTCGGCAGTCTAACAGTTTCTTCTTATTAGGGAACCTCAATTGTTTAACTAATCCCTAGTTTTTGATTAACACTTGTTAATTAAACTAGCTTTTTCGGAGGTCTTGCTGCTGTATAAATACTGGAGGTTAGCTAATTTCAAAAATAATCACATTTTTAAGAGGATAAGTTAGGTAGCGACTATGGGCAGGAATACAAAAATAGATAAAATATAGATTAAACAGTCTTAAATTATTTGAACAGTTAGGGGGGCCAGATTAAACAAAAACAAATAACAATCAATAGCAATTCATCTAGGTCAAAAGACATACCAGAACAAAACAATACTCCAAAGATTCAATGAATCTGACTACCGAACATCACTTTTTTGTCTTTTGAATTCTCGAAAGAATTGCCACAAAAACTAGTTGGATCGGAACCCATGCTTGATTTTGTCATTATTTCTATATTCATCCTAGCAGCTGCGGGTATAGGTTACGGCAGTGTAGAATTGCTGCCAACTTCCGTACAAGAGCAAATTACTAATCTAGAGGCTGTACGCTGGATTGTTGCTAGCTTTGGGGCTATTGTTGGCTTTGCTATCGGTCTGAGTGTACAAGTTACCTATCGTCGTGTCGAAGCGCGGGTGCGCAAAACACCGATTGAGGTCATTTTAACCAGGGCCGTTGGCTTAGTAATTGGATTGCTCTTAGCTAACCTGATGTTAGCGCCGATTTTCGTGCTGCCGATTCCCTCTGAGTTTTCTTTTATTAAACCCCTAGCAGCTATTTTAGGCAGCGTAATGTTTGCCTTTTTAGGGGTCAGTTTAGCAGATACCCACGGTCGCACTTTCTTGCGCCTGATCAACCCTAACAGCCTAGAAAGCTTATTAGTCGCAGAAGGTACCCTTGAAGCAGCACCTAGCAAGGTATTAGATACCAGTTGCATCATCGATGGTCGTATTGAGGAACTGCTCAGTACTGGGTTCATCGAGGGTCAAATTATTGTCTCTCAGTTTGTCTTGGAAGAGTTGCAGCAACTAGCCGATGCTGCCAATGAGCAAAAGCGCATTCGTGGTCGTCGCGGTCTAGACATTCTCAATCGCATGCAAGTAGCCTTTCCTGAACGCTTAGTAATTCATCCTGCTGATTACGACGATATCAACAAGGTAGATGCCAAATTAGTCCGATTTACTCAAGAAATTAATGGCACTCTCGTCACCAATGACTACAATCTCAATAAGGTTGCCAATTTACAAAAAGTAGCAGTTCTAAACGTTAACGATCTTGCCCAGGCTGTTCGTCCAATCTATCTAGCTGGTGACAGTATTGAGTTAAAAATCCTCAAAGAAGGTAAAGAAGCGACTCAGGGAGTTGGCTATCTTGATGATGGCACGATGGTAGTGGTCGAAGAAGGACGTGACCACATTGGTAGCGAAGTTCGGGTGATTGTAACATCTGCTTTACAGACTTCAGCTGGACGAATGATTTTTGCTAGACATCAAGCATCTTTTGTTTCTTGAGTCCCTGAAGCTGAGGAAGCAAACTTTAGCAATCGGTGCTTAGTTTTGGCACCGGTTTTTTATTTCAAGTGGAAAATAGGGAAAGGAGAAAGACAATGATTCGGGCTATTGTCATTCCTTACCTTTAGCCGAATCGTGATCCTGCAAAATAGTCTTAGAAACAATCCTGGTTTTCTTACGGTCAGCTTCTGATAGTTCTTGCCCAGATTGTAAGCGAGTAGCACTAGTTTGCAGAACTGTGGCTGCACCCTGATCTCCCATTTGTAAGGCTGTCTTCGCTGCTGTTTGTAGCATTGTGGCTGCACCAGACCGATCTCCCTGTTGCAATTTTGCTTCAGCAATTTGAGTTTGACGATATTTTGCCAAGGCGAGTACAAACTTTTGTACTTCAGCATTAGGCGCAGGCTGGTACTGTGCCTGGACATTAACTAAAACCTCAAAAGGTTGAGAAAGTAAGCCAGTTTGACCCGTTCCTGGGTCATCGTAAATTACTTGCACATCGGCAATCACTTGACGACCCTCTGGCAGTTGACCAATATAAAGATTGGTCATAATCACTCGCTCAACATCCGTCATTAAATCTCCTAAGCGTACAACAAAGCTTCCTTCTTGCTGTTGTACTGGCAATTCGATTGTTTCTGGCGCAACTTGGGCAACAGGTTTAAGTTCAGCTAGTCGTATCTTCGGCATTAGGGAAAGCCGCAGATAGGCATTGGTTAATCCTACCGACTGAGCACGCTTAAATAAACGTCCAAATACTTGATTTGCCTCCTCTGGTTGCTCAATGTAGCAAAGAGTGCCACCACCAATATCAGCAACTTCCTCTAGGAGATCTTGGTTCCAATGGTTACCAAAGCCCAAGGTATTGAGGGTTAAGTTATACTCCGCTCCCATTTTTGCTAATTTCAGACAACGAGGGTTGCTACCGTGTTCATTCTCCCCGTCGGTAAGCAGAAATATCTGAGAGACTGTTTCTCGTTTGCCCTTAGCTACCTCTTCAATGCCTAGCTTAAGACCTTGATCTATAGCGGTACCACCGTCGGCGGCAAGTTTTTCTATACGTTTTTTGACATCTTCTAGGTTGTCAATGACCTGGTTAGGAACAATTACCTTAGCTTTATGATCAAAGGCAACCACTGAGATGCGATCGCCTTGACTTAGTTGTCCAATAAGACTGACTGCTGCCTGTTTAACTTTTTCTAGGGGACGTCCCTGCATAGAGCCACTATGATCGAGAATTAGGCATAAATTTAGGGTTACATTGCGGTCTTGCTCTGTAGAGATTGCCGAAACTGCTAGCGACAGCTGACGCTGAGTACTAGATTGAGTGGCATCGATATGAGCATCATTGAGGGCAAGCTGCAAACCAACTTTCATTCAGACAAAGCTCCTGAGCAAGCAAGACACAACGGTGGCAATCTCATGGCAAGATGAGAGCATCATGACCATAAGGATCTTCACAAACGGCCTAATTGTCAATCAAGACTAATTAGCACAAGCGCCGAGATAGAAGCAGTGGCGAAAGGTGCAATAAGGACACGCTACCATAGTTTAAAGATAGCAGTTTAACTTTCCGCCTGGTAATTCCTCTTGCCTTTTGGTATCAGAAAGGGCTAAGCGGTCAGGATGCTACAGGGTGCTACTATTGATTAGAAATAAGCCTACACCGACTTCAACGTAAGGACAGAATAGGTCAAAAAAGTAGTAAAAACCCTAAACTAACTCCACTTTGTCAGGTAGCTAAAAACCAGCTTCCTAGACCAAGATAGAGAAGCCCTTAGAAAGAAGTAGGGCATATTCATCCTAGAGATAGCGCCATTATTGCAGCCCCAAACACTATGAAACTACCTATTCAGGCTGTTCAATCAACCTACTACGGAAACACCAATTATCGTACACCTCCACCAGACTTACCCTCTCTGCTGCTCAATGAGCGGATCGTTTATCTGGGTATGCCCTTAGTGTCAGCGGTAACAGAATTAGTTATTGCTCAACTGCTGTATTTACAGTATGCAGACCCGGAAAAGCCAATTAGAATCTACATAAATTCTACAGGTACTTCCCGTTTCGATGGTGAACCTGTGGGCTTTGAAACAGAAGCCTTTGCTATTTGCGACACAATGAATTACATCAAGCCGCCAATCCAAACCATCTGTATTGGTACGGCAATGGGTATGGCAGCGATGCTACTATCGGCCGGAACAAAAGGCTCTCGGGCGAGTTTGCCTAATGCTTCTATTGTCTTGCACCAGCCGAAAAGCTATGCACAGGGTCAAGCTTCGGATATCCAAATTCGCGCTAAAGAAGTGCTGGTAAATAAAGCAACCATGCTAGACATTCTCTCACGCAACACCGACCAGCCCGTCGAAAAAATTGCCAAGGACATGGATCGGATGTTGTATATGACCCCCCAAGAAGCAAAAGAGTACGGTTTAATTGATAAATTGCTCGAGCCTACAGAGTTGCCTACACCAGTTCCTGCTAGCATCTCTTAGACTGAAATCTCTGTTTCTTGCCCAGGCTAGTCGCCCTGTACTCACTTGATCTGTCCACTACAATTCGGAGCAAATTATGCCTATTGGCGTCCCAAAAGTTCCCTACCAGATGCCAGGCTCTCAGTATACTGAGTGGGTTGACATCTATAACCGTCTCTATCGGGAACGGATTATTTTTCTAGGCAAAGATGTTGATGATGAAATTGCCAACCAGATAATTGCAGTTATGCTTTATCTCGACTCTGAAGACAATAGTAAAGATATCTACCTTTACATCAACTCCCCCGGCGGTTCTGTTACAGCAGGCATGGCAATTTATGACACCATGCAGCACATTAAGTCACATGTTGTAACGATTTGTGTGGGTCTAGCCGCTTCGATGGGTTCCTTTCTACTAGCAGCAGGTCAGAAAGGAAAGCGTGTGGCTTTACCCCACTCACGTATTATGATCCACCAACCATCCGGTGGCACACGCGGTCAAGCTTCTGATATTGAGATTGAAGCTAGGGAAATTATACGTATCCGACGTCAGCTCAACGAAATCTACGCAAAAAACACAGGTCAGCTCTTAGAAAAGATCGAAAAAGACATGGATCGTGACTTTTTCATGTCCGCTCAAGAGGCAAAAGAGTATGGACTGATTGACAGAGTCATCGAGGATAAAGCCGACTAGGATCAGCTTTTGCTTTTACACTCCCCTTTCTGGCAAAGAGACTATTTCTTCAAAGCTGATCGGCAGGCTATGCTAGAGTCAAGCCTAAAATCTGGAGCTAGTCTTGTTCCTAGGTAGTTCTATCCGAAGAAATAGCGGGTCTAACCAGCATAGGCAATTGCTACAGGAATATATTTTCTTGAGGCAAACCAGGGTGGGGAGTGTAAATATTGCTTTTCCTTTCGATGAATCTGGCGGATTGCTATCGTTTATTGCGTTTAAATTTCGGAGCCTCTACGGCTCAAGTCAAGGCCTCCTATCGGCGTCTGGTGCGACAATACCATCCCGACGTTAACCCAGGAGACCAAGTAGCTCAAGCTAAGTTTATTCAATTGACTGAGGCTTATAAAGTTCTCCTTAACGTTGTCAAGCAGTCTGGGGACGCTCAAGTATCTGGAGCTACTCAGACTGTTAATCCTAGCAGTGAAGCTACTAATACGAGGGTGTCGACTCATCCAGCATCGGCACAAAATGCAACTTGTAGACAAGCACCATTTAACTTTAAGCCACCACTTTCACCTCTAGAACAACAGTTAAAGTGGAGTTCCTATCAGCAGTTACAACAACTGCTTAAGAAACGAAAATTTGCTAGGGCAATTGCCTTAGTTGAAGGTCTAGCTCAGCGTCTTCCTCAAGATCCAGAAGTTCGTCAGTGGCAAGCCATCACTTATCAGCAGTGGGGACGTCAGCTGGTTAATGAAAAGCAACCAGACAAAGCCAGAATATATTTAAAAAAAGCTCTGCGTACTGATTGCCATAATCGCTCACTTTGGGCCGAAGTTGAACGTGATTTTCGTCGTCTTGAGCAGCTTTTGTAAGAGTTTACAGAAACTTTATAGAAACTTTGCTGAAACTTCATATAACTGGGTTGTAACAAGTTTGTTTAAAGCATTATAAATAAGTTGAGATGTTTTTCTCTGTTCAATAAAAACTGCTAACTATCTCAATTTGTTCTCCAATCAGGGATACCGATTAATGCTTAACAAATTTGTAGCTTTTTGTCTCCTCAGCCTAGGAGCAACTTTTTCCCTGGCTACAGCCGTAAGAGCTGAACAGGTTGAACTGAACTTAAGCGGCACAGTGGCTCCTCAATGTAGCTTTTCCAATAGCAGCGATGGTACATTAGCTTTTGACTTTGAAGCGAACCCTTCCCTATTGGCTTCTCAACTTGAAGGAGGTTCGCCTGCTGAAGTAACTGTTACTTGTAACGCGCCAGCTAGCCTAGAAATATCTGCCCCTACTCAGACATCCGGACCTCAAGTGATAGGTGGTTCTTACTCTGCAATAGCCAGTTCAAATATTGGATCTACTCAGTCCAATAACAATCTGTTTTTACCTGAGGGAGCTACACCTTTAGAAGTAAGTGTAGACTTAGAAATAGATGGTAACGGTAATCTTTTGAAGCCCGGAAACTACACTTATGAAGTAACTTTGACAGTTACACCTTAAGATTTTAATTCCTGATTAAATTGACCTAATTAATAGCTGGTGGATAGCTCCAATCGTGACTGAATCAATCTGGCTTTACCACCAGCTTACTTAAGATTATCAATATCTTAGTTACTATTTCTTCATCAATGAAAATTGTGTGACATCTATATTTCTGCCAGTTTAGTATGGTAGATGTCTCTTAATGGAAGGCTGAGTTGATGATTGGCTCGGAAGCGCCAGCACGGAGTGATAGCTAACAGAACCAATACCTAAGTTAATAGAACTGCTAGTTATAAGGAGCATCAGATGTGGCAACGTTATGCAGTAGTGTCAGCTTTAACGCTGGCAAGCAACCTTGGCTTTGTCCCTACTGCATCAGCTCAAACAACCAGCGTTCCCTTCAGTGGTACTGTTCCTGTTCAGGTAACCTTTAGCAATGTTGCCACGGGAACGGCTCAGACAACGATTGCTGCTGGTTCTGCTGCTAGTCCTAGTATTCTAGAGTCAGCAACCTCAGCTACAGTTACAGTCAAGTCTAATGCCCCTGCGATCATGACAGTGTCGAGTCCCTACCTTTTATCAGGGCCGACACCCGATCCGGCTGGAACCAAACATGTAACTTCTGTGAGTTTTGGCTCAACCAATGCCACTAATTCCAATTCTGGACAAGCAGATGTAGCAGTAGCTATCCCAGCTGGAATAACTGATGTAGAAATAGAAATGTTTGTAGAGAGACCTGTACCTTATCCAGCTGGAACCTATAACTACGGCGTTACTATGACAGTTACACCCTAGCGAAAGTTTACTTTGCCATCTTGGGTTAGGGGTGAACATACTTTAGGGAGGTTTCTCAATGATTCATCGTTTTTTCATGACATCTGGGCTAGTACTGACTAGTACTCTTGCCTTCAGTCCCAAAGCTTTGGCTCAATCGGTAGACGTTCCTTTCGAGGCGAATATAGGGCCTGAATGTAGTTTTGCTGCTCCCGTTGCTGGTAGGTTAGTCTACCGTGGAGACTCTACAGTTGCAGGTCCAAATTCTATTACTTCCGATGCTCCGGGGGGAGTATCGGGTCAGGTTGATGTTTCCTGTAATACGCCTGCTAGCATTCAAATAACTGATGCACGCTTTGTCTCATTCACTCCAACCAATCCAGATCCTGGTGGTTCTCTACTCCCTCCCGGTGGGTTTCCAAATACTTTAGAGGCAAGAGCAACAGTGCCAGGAGCAGAAACTTTATATATCGGCCCTGCCGAGGGAGGTGCTCCTCCCAGTCCTTCTATGCCACTTTTTCCCAGCCCCCAACCGCCACTCAGACAAACGGTGAAAGTAGACCTGTCGGTTGAGAATGCTCCGGTAGCAGGAATTTACCAATATGCTGTTACTTTGACTATTGCCCCTTAATACAAAAGCAAGTTAAAAACTTTTTTGCCAGTTTCTAGCCAAGTTGCTAGAAGCTAATTTAAATTAAAATTACGAACAAAATTTTTTGCTCAAAAAATAATCTAATTAAGAACAAGGCATGGCTTTAGCTTCTAATTCTTTCTCTGCTTTTGCTTGCCGACTCAGCAGCTTGGCCTTATCGGCAGCTTTAC
Organism: Coleofasciculaceae cyanobacterium; assembly: GCA_049683475.1. Lineage (GTDB taxonomy): Bacteria > Cyanobacteriota > Cyanobacteriia > Cyanobacteriales > Coleofasciculaceae > JBAUJE01. The sequence continues at coordinate 35,766 of JBAUJE010000388.1, forward strand.
TTTGGGGCGGTTCTACTCAAGCTCAGATCAGCATTTCGCCGCTAGTAATTGAAGTGGAGGCTAAACGTGGGCAATCCCAAGGGGTAATCAACGTTACCAATAACAGTAGCAAACCCTTTCGGGGGCGTGTTTACGCCGAACCTTTTACCTATGGCGATAAAGGCTTCGTAACTTTGACATCCCACCCCAATGACCTTACACCCTATCTACAATTCTCACCTAGAGAACTAACTGTACCGCCAGGAGTAACACGCAGAGTCCGTTTGATTACTCGCTTTCCTCCTAGTTTGCCAGAAGGGGAATATCGGTCAGTAGTTTTTACAGAAACTTTGCAGCAGACAACGGATGGTGCTGGTAATGCTGTTGCTTTAAGAGCGAGGATAGGTACAACTGTCTACGTGCAACAAGGAGATTTGTCTTCTAACCTCAACGTCGAAGCTGCTAGCTGGAACTCAGAGCAAAAGCAGATACAGCTAATGGTTCGTAATAAAGGTGAGGCCTCTGCTAGACCTGCCGTTAGCTGGACACTACAGCAGGGAGAAACAGTCATTGATCAAGGTCGTCTTGACCCAACGGGTATTGTTGCTCAAAGCGATCGCCACTTCCCCTTAAATTACCCTGCTCAAAACCAACCTGCTCCACCACCTGGTCAATATCAGCTTACTGGCGAATTAGTCTGGACTGAAGATGGGGAAAAAGCAACAATACCCTTCAGCGTTGAGTTAAAAATTCCTGCCACAGCGGCTTCCTTTGCTCCCTAATTCAGCATGTTTCCACTCTGGCAGTGGTATTGGTTAGCCTGTGTTATCGGCTCTCTTTTAGTAGTTGTTCCTGCTCAAGCACAGCCGGAAGCAGATAATTTGCTAGATCCATTAATTCCTTCAGAACAGGAAGAAGTACAAAATGTCAATCCCCCTGCTGAGGAAGATAAAGACAAAAGTGAGACTTCTTCCTATCTTGAGGGATTCGGCGTTTTCCCCGTAGGCTTGAATATTGACGAGCGCAACGTTAATCCCGGTGTTTTGGTGCGGGGTAAAGAAGATGGCATGCAGGCTATTGATTTTTCTAACTGGCTTGTGCCTTATGAGGCAGTTATTCAGGTCCTAAAACTGGATGTTACACCTTTACAAGATGGTCAGATAGAAGTGCGATCGCCTGGGTTAGTCACTCGTATTGACCCCAGCCAACTGGGTAATGACCCAGAATTAGGACTAGTCTTAACAATTAAAGAGGTGCGAACCCTATTGGGAGTGCCTGTAGAATTTGATATTAATGAGTATGCAATTATCTTCAATCCCCCTTGGTTAGGACTAGAAGCTAACCGTAGTGAAGCGGGAGAAGTTCCAATTCAACTGGATGGATTGCCAGAATTAAAGCCAAAGCAACTAACTTTAACCGCATTAGAACAGCGGGTGAATGGGGTGAGTTCAGACTCTTCTCTAAACTATCGGGGGGAACTGACTGCTATTGGCACCCTTCTCTCTGGTAGTTGGTATCTCAGCGCTAATCAAACAGATTTCCTCGACTCTCGCACCTGGTATCTTAACCAAGCCCAATATCTGCGACAGACAGATTCAGCCGATTATGTAGTTGGTTCTCAACCAACTTTTTGGCGTAGCCGCAGTGGTGGTGAATATTGGGGTTTTACCACCATTCAAAGGCGGGGCTTTACACCGCCAATTTCTTTTGGTGGTGGCGGCTTCAGTCCGGACCCACGTTTGCAAGCCTCGCAAGTAGGACGCACTATTATTGGTGAAGCAGAACCAGGAACTTTAGTGCGCCTGAGTCAAGGATTTAACGAACAAATCTTAGCTGAAGTTCTGGTAGATTCCTCCGGCATTTATCGTTTTGAAGATGTAATAGTTGGAGGTAGATCTTTTGCTGGTAGTTATCGCCTCTTACTTTACCCCCAAGGACGTTTGACAGCACAGCCGGAAATTCGAGAAGCGACTTTCTCCACCGTTAGAGGGCAAATTCCCGCTGGGACATCAGCGACAATTATCTCAGGCGGCTTTGGTCGTCAAGCGACGGGTCAACCAGAGCAAAACTTTTTAGGAGAATTGAAAGATTTTCGCGGGGGGATAGCTCAGCGCTGGGGTGTTTCGGAAAGTCTAACCCTGGGGATTGGTGGAGTTTACGATCAAAAATTGAGAGGATTAGGGGAATTATTTTTTCGCCCTAGTGATATCCCGATAGAAATGGCAGTTTCTTTATTTACTGCTGATGCTGAGGGAAGTTGGGATGTAGATGCCAATTTTTTATATCGACCATCTTCAAGTTTCAGTGCCCAGTTTAGCAGCGATCGCCTCTCCCAACGTTTGAATTTAAACTGGCAAGTTTTTCCCCGCATCACTTTACTAGGAACTTATAATAGCCGCGATGGCGTTGCCGTTGGGCTACAAACTTCCCTGAGTGGTAGAGGCTTTTTTTCCTTTGGTCGTGTCACCCTTGATGAGCAAAATCGTTTTCGCTGGAATGCCATCCAACGTTTAGGAAGATGGGAATTTAACCAACAAGGCAGTGAAATTGGCATAAGCTCAGAACTAACATACAACCTTTTTGGTCGCAGCTCTGCTAGTGCGGGACATTCTCTACTTCTCAGTCATGAAACCCGTTCCTTAAATCAGTCTAACCACCTGTTAAGCTTAGGCTGGCGTTACCGTTCCCAAACACGCTCGGCAGACGGAAGCTATCTTTGGGAAACTCAGCTAGGCTACAGTCAGGGTAGTCAAGGTTCTGGCTTTTTTGGAACTTTACAAACCTCCCTGGTGCCTGGTTTGCTTTTGCGAGGGCGATATGAGACGGTGTCTCTAACTTCAGCTGAGGCAGATTACAGTTTAGAACTGGTTTCTAGCTTTAACTTACAACGAGGGATTTCTGCAGGAGATCGCCTTTCTGACCGCTTTCGGACCCAAGGTGGTTTACTAATTCAGCCTTTTTTCGATCAAAATAGCAACGGTCAACTTGATGGTAGCGAAGAAGTTTATACAGAAAATCCGGAATTACTGCTAATTGTTAATAACAAACCGATTGAGTCATTTCGTCCAGTAGTTCAGGCTAACCGAATTTTAGTCAGACTAACTCCTGGAATCTACCGTCTCGAACTCGATCCTTCTGGCTTTCCCCTAGATTGGCAAGCACCAGTTGATGCTTACGCGGTTGAGGTGGTGGCTGGTAGCTATACTCCAGTGCTGGTGCCGTTGACACTTTCCTATAGTCTTTCTGGAGTTGTCACAAATGTCGAAGGCAAAGCAGTTGCTGGGACACGGGTCGAAGCAATAGAGTCAGAATCAGGAAAGCGACGAATTTCTGTGACTAATGGTGCCGGAGTTTATTATCTAGAGCGTTTGCAACAAGGCACTTACAAACTAGAAATTAATGGTCAATCAGCACAACCGAACACCATTAGAATTAATAATTCCTCAGAACCTTTTCAAGAAGTTAACTTACAACAACCTTAAAAGAGGCGATTTGTGCAAATTTATGAAGGTTGGCTGTGGAGAACACCTACCCTACAGGTAATAATAGCAAGCTGAGATGAAATTAGAAGACAATCTGTGCCGTTTTTACGGAGCCATAATTGGCAATAGAGTCTTGGTGTTTTTTGGTTGTTAATAGTTCTAAGTAAGAAATTGGGGCAACAATTGGCCAAAACACAGTAGATATTAACAGAACTAGCACAGATATTTGCTTCTGCCGAGAGGACATTGTAGTATCCTTTAGAAAGAATTTTATCCAGCGAGAGAAGAAGACACCGGCTGTTAATAAGTAAATGGTTACTAGGTAATGAGTCATATTCTTTCTGTCGTTTATGATTAATCTCTTTTTCTAGTTTCGCCTGTTCTAATCACTTTTTCGTAAAGCCACGATAAAGAAAGGTTAATTTCGTGTGAAAAGATGGTGAACTGAGAGAAAAGCCTTTTTGGGCTGAGACTAAGCTAAGCAAACTTATAGAATATGACCAAGTCTGTAGTTACCATCAAAGTTAAACTTTTCGCAGCTTACCAGGAAGCCTATGGTGTACCTGAGCTTGAGTTAGCGTTCCCCCCTGGAACATCAGTTGCAACAGTTAAAGAACATCTGCTATCTGAACACCCAGAACTAGAGCCATGGCGCAATCTTACCCGCTTTGGTGTTAATCTTCAGTTTGTCTCTCCAGAGAATATTCTCCAAGATGGTGATGAAGTTGTTTTGATTCCACCCGTTAGTGGTGGTTAGTGGTCTGTCAAGCTTTAATTGACGGGTGGAGGCAGACGCACAGACACGGAGACGCACAGAGAGAGTTTATCCATCATTTCTTACTTGAGAGAGTACTAGTTGAAGTTCTCTCGAAACACGCGACGGGAGTTTCAAACAGATTAACCTGAGGAGGGAAATTTTTATCCTCTCCTCAAGTCAACCGCTCGTATTAAACTTAATTCCAGAAGTTGACTACGATGTACTCATCACCGACGATTCTAAATCAGCTATTCTGGTTGCTACCACCTGCTCAGACTCCTCCTGTGGCAAGGGATTGCGGGCTTCAATCAGGCTAATTGCCCTAGGGACACTTTCTGGTAAAACTACAACTAAACTACCAGCCGTTGCTTGATCTAAGCCGGTGTTAATTGCCTCTGTTTCCTTGAGGACAATATCATAGGGACAGTCAGGATTTTCCTGCTTAATACCCTTACAGATGAACTCAGCTACCTCACCAGGACTACGACCACGACCGTCATCATCTTCTTTGATGATAATCCGGTTAAAGATTTTGGCAGAGAGCCGACCCAATTCAATAAAGTCCTCCTCTCGGCGATCGCCAGGAGCACCGATTATGCCTAGACGCTCTCCTGGCCAGTTGCGGACAAATCCTCCCACTGCTTCATAACCAGCAGGATTATGGGCATAATCGACAAGGGCGTGATAACGACCGAGGTTAAATAAATTCATCCGTCCTGGTGTTTGAGCAACGGATGCTCGGAATGTTCTCAATGCCGTCCGAATCGCTTCAATTGATACACCCTGAGAAAAGGCAGCTAGACTTGCGGCTAAGGCATTGGCAATCATGAAGGGAGCCAGTCCCGATATGGTCACCGGCAGCTGCACCGCCTGCTCAATGCGTAGCGTCCAATCACCTTTGAGAATAGATAGGTAGCCATTTTCATAGACTGCTGCTAGACCTCCGCCACGGGTATGCTCTTGCACTAACTCGTTGTCTGGGTTCATGGAGAAATAAGCAACATGACCTTTGACCTGCTCTGCTAGAGCTGCCACTAGGGGATCATCGGCATTAAGGATGGCATAGCCGTAGGGATCGACGGTTTCTGCCACCACACCTTTAACGCGAGCCATTTGCTCAATGGTATTGATATCGTCAATCCCCAAGTGGTCAGCTGAGACATTTAAAACAACGCCAACGTCACAGGTGTTAAAGGCTGTGCCAGAGCGCAAGATGCCGCCTCGTGCTGTTTCTAGTACTGCTACCTCGACAGTGGGGTCTTTAAGAATCACCTGAGCACTTTGGGGGCCGGTTGTGTCGCCTTTTTCTACCAAATGTTCACCGATGTAAATTCCATCGGTGGTGGTGTAGCCAACTACCTTGCCAGTTTGACGGTAAATATGGGCGATTAGTCTAGTTGTGGTGGTTTTACCGTTTGTCCCTGTAATAGCAATGATAGGAATACGGCTTGGTGTCCCGGGGGGGAAAAGCATGTCCATTACTGGTGCTGCCACATTACGGGGTAAACCATGACTGGGACAGACATGCATGCGAAAGCCAGGAGCAGCATTCACTTCTACAACAACTCCCCCTACATCCTGCAAAGGCTGAGTGATATCGGGGGTAACAATGTCAATACCGGCAATATCCAAACCGATTATTTTGGCAACCCTTTCTGCTAACCAAACATTTTCTGGATGGATGTCGTCGGTACGGTCTACGGCGATGCCTCCGGTACTCAGGTTAGCCGTTGCCCTCAGGTAACAGACTTCACCTTTGCCCGGTATACTCTCAAGGGTATAACCCTGACGTTGCAATAAACTCAAACTGTTGCGGTCTACAACTAGTTTCGTGAGAACGTTATCGTGTCCTTCGCCACGACTAGGGTGGCGATTGGTTTGCTCGATCAGTTCTTTGATAGTGGATTTGTCATCTCCTACTACGTGGGCAGGAATACGTTCTGCTACTGCTACTACCTTGCCTTCGACTACTAAAACACGGTGGTCAGTACCGCGATAATAGCCTTCGACAATCACAGCGCGGGAAATTTCTTTAGCATGATCGTAGGCTTTTTCTGCTTCTTCCCAACTATTGATATCTAGGGTAATGCCCCTACCGTGATTACCGTTAAGAGGCTTAATCACAATCGGATAGCTACCAACAGCTTCAACGGAACTTTCCAGCTCGTCTAGGAATCTAACCACGGTTCCCTGCGGTACGGGAACCCCAGCATCCCGTAGGATTTGTTTCGTACCTTCTTTATCACAGGCAAGCTCAACTGCCAAAATCCCTGAGTAGTTGCTCAAGGTTGCTTGAATTCGCTTTTGGTGAATACCATAGCCTAATTGAATCATCGCTCTAGCAGAGAGAGGCATCCAGGGAATATCTCTAACTTCTGCTTCTTTGACTAGAGCATCTGTAGAAGGACCTGTTGCTGCATCACTGGCTAGTTCTTTTAAGTCTTTTAGGTCTTGTTCTAATTCACTCTCAGGATAGGTTCCTGTATTGACAATGCCTTGGCATAGCCGCACTGCGGCTCTAGCCGCATAGCGACCTGCTTGTTCATCAATGTACTCAAATACTACCTGGTAGACTCCTGGTGTTGCCGTTTCCCTGGTGCGACCAAACCCCACCAACATGCCCGCCATTTCTTGCAGCTCCAGGGCAACATGTTCGATGATATGTCCCATCATCGTACCTTGGGCAACACGAGAGAGGAAGCCGCCCCGAACACCTGGAGAACAAAAGTGGTCTTCCAAACTGGGTAACACGGCAACCAGTCCCTCATAGAAACCAGCAATCTCGTTGGAGGGTTTTTCTGCTAGTTCCTCCAAATCGAGACGCATGACAATGAGTTTGTGGCGTCGAATGCTCCAATAGTTTGGACCGCGTAACGTCTGGATTCTCAGTATTCTCATAACTAATCAGAAAGATATGCAAGGAAGCCCGAAGAAGCAATTACGGAAGAATAGCTTTTAGTACCTAACTTGCCGTGAAATAAGCATTAGTAGTACTCCCAATTAGATCTGCCGTAATCGTTTAAGTTAGACTACAGGGTTTTGTTACCTCAAAGGTAAGACAAAAGCCAGCTAACTTACTTTGTTCTTTGGGAACCGCTAAGCTAACGCTAAACCTAAACGCCTGCAAGAGCAGGGGGTGCCTCCACAAAAACCAGGAGCAAGAAAAATTTCTTTTCACTAAGTCAGAACTATCTTTTGAGATACTACAAGTATCAGAGTAGGTGGGTCACTCTTAAATAACCTTGGCTGGCGGTAGGTTGTTGCTAAGCGGTGGGTAGGTAACTGCTTAATACTAAATCACCTTGCTTCAACCCTGAATCGCCGCCACTGTCAAGTTAGGAGATCTTGACTAGTTTCTCGCTTAAAAAAGCCATCAAACTGTTCACAGAGAACAGTTTGATCGTAAAAAGTAACAATTTACTGAAGTCAACAGATCTCTTGCGAAATTAAAAATCCAATCAAATTCAGGGCTGAAAGATTTAAATCTACATACCTGTATGCCTTTGGGTGATGCTCCGCAAACCCTGACTTATGCAACAAGACAAAGTCAATCTAGCTTTAGAGCGATGTCATACTGGTCAATCCTACTTACTGAGGGAACGCTTATGCAGGTAGTAGCGATCGCCATGACAAAGAATATGAACCCTTAGATTGTGAAGGCTAATGGGATCTTGGGCAGCGATATCACTATAGTTGGTGTAGACCATTTCTTCGGCATCGATAATTGTCACAGTGCCTTTGCCGATTACCTGTAACCAACCGTCTCTTTCAAACAAGGCACAGGTATCTTCATCAATGCCTATTCCTAAACGTTCAGGACAGGCAGCAACGGCACTCATGAGGCGCGCCATACGATTACGATTGTGAAAATGTTGATCAACAATCACCTCAGGGATAATTCCTAGACCCGTTGCCAGGTCTACCAAGGAGCGATTAGGTGATTCACCACTACTGCCACCAGCTATCATGTGATGACCCATGACCGCAGCACCAGCGCTAGTACCTGCTAGGGTAATTTCACCTAGGTGTACCCGCTGTCGAACTTTCTCCATTAATGGTGTATCTGCCAGTAGCCCACATAGGCGCAACTGGTCACCACCTGTCATGAATACCCCGGTACAATCTTCTACGTATGCCTGTAAATCAGGATCTGACCCTTGAGCGCGATCACGGATATCAAGTATTTTGATCTCCTTTGCTCCCATATCATTAAAAATACCCTGATAGCGCTCACCGCTGATTATCGGTTCCCGTGACGCTGAGGGAATAATCGCAATTCGCGCCTCACCTGAGCCGGCACGACAAAAAAAGTTGCTGAGGATCTCGCGTCCATGAACTTTATCTTCAGCGCCACCAATGACGAGAATGGCAGTTTTTGTGGATTGAGACATCCTAGTTCCGTGCAATTGAGATTCTAACTGCAGCATAATGTCGATCTTGGCCATGGGGTGAGTCGAAATCTTGAGTTGTGCCTGTCGAAACAATGTGCCACTTCATATTGCCTAATTTCCTAGTTCAATTTGAGTCTGGCATTGGTTAAGTTGTAGCCTAACAGGAGGAAATACAACTCCCTTTTTTCCATGACAAATGGCACTTTGGACTAATTTTTCAGAAAACGTCTAACAATTTGTTCAGAGGACTGTTTAAGTTCCAACTGCTTGGCTCTTTGTCTAGCCTGTATTCAGGCAAAGCACTCTGAACTCATGTCGTACCTTTTCCCCCAGCTTTTTGATAGGGATAATATCACTATCTCTTAAGCTAGTCTTAGCATTATAAGACTCTGTGTCACTGCCACAAACAACCTGTTTACGAACAATCAAGCTGCCTTGGCTGACCATCAACCTAAAGTTGCTGATTACTTGCTTTCTGTGCCATCGCTTATCACTGTCTCGGTCTATGCCGTTACCTTGACCTCGCTTTGAGCCAGCGTTACTGGGAACCAGGCAGGTAGACAACGCGAGATGGTGAGCTACTAAATTTTCTTTACTTTTTCTATATGAGTACTGACAACTTAGCCCAAACCGATACCCAGTTAGCATTACTCGGCTGTACTTCAGACAAATTCTTAACCTTAATCGGTTTAACCAAGATAGTTTGCCAGCTACACTGACTGACAACCTCCAGTTCAATACCGTTAACAACTCAAGTTTGGAACTTAGCACCGGATCAAGAAACGCTAATTGAAGCAGTTATTTGCTCATCTTAACCTTTTATATTCTCACAAATTGAACTTAATCAATGATCTAGGACTTACGCAGTGAAACGGAAAAATCAGGGTTCTCGGCTATAGGGTTTGCGTAGCTTTGCCGAGCAGACGCTACGCAACGTCGCTAACGCTACGCTAAGGTGCGCCCTTCAGCATTGGCCGTTAGGGCATACAGGGAACAGGGA
>JBAUJE010000389.1:0-6615 GCA_049683475.1 Coleofasciculaceae cyanobacterium
AGGCAAGGTTGCGAGCGTTAACGCTGTCTTCGAGTAGTTGGGAATCTTCCTTGAAAGTACCAGAACCACAACAAGCAGCTTTTTTGAGTTCAACTAGTTCAATACCTAAAGCCTGGGTGAGAGCGGCCGTTGACTGATAGAGTTCTCGGCAAGCTCCTTGGGCAACACAACCTGGAAAATAAGCATATTTGAGAGTTTTAGGCGGCATAGTAACTAAATAGGTTTGCTTGTATTGAGCTTGGGATGATTGTCCAATCCTTATCAGCCGGTCTGAGCAATTCACCACCGGCTTTCTTGTTCACCTAGCTAATAATATCAAGTTCAGTTCAATACTGCTGCTGGCTACTACATCATCTATTCCTCGTTTCCCATCACCTACAGCAAAGCAACCTAACCCCGTTCCCTACTGCCTAAAATCCAGGGTTTTGTACCTCATTAAATTAAGAAACACTATTCTCAACTCTTAAAATAAACTTCTGTTAACATTTATCACTAAAAAAATGGAACTGCTATAAACTTTTAGTTATGTGGTCTGAAAGGAAAATTGTTATCAGTTGTTAGCGACTGAAGGTTGGCTGGCTACAAAAGACAATAAAAATATAGAGACAATTCCCTTCGAGTAGCTATCTAGTTAAGCTAAATTAATTGAGAGTTTGTACTAGGTTAAAGTGAGACTCAACCATATCCTTAGCTTGATTTGATGCCGATGGTGTAGTGGAGTGAATTGGCGGCAAAAGGGCAGAGTTCCTTAGTTTAGATTGCGGCAGAGACTAAGTAGTTAAACTTTAGGCAAGGACTCTGTTAATTAAGGTCGCCTAAAGATAAACACTTAGAAAAAGCAAAGAAATGAAAACGCAAGAACTTTTGAATCTATATGCTGCTAGAGAGTTAGATTTTCGAGGAATTTCTCTAGCGGATGCTTCCTTAAAGGGGGTCAACTTGTCTAGGGCTAATCTCTCTCAGGCTGACCTTTCTCATACCGAATTAAATCGCGCCGACTTAAGTGGCGCTAGTCTCTGTCAAGCCAACCTGACTAATGCTGATTTAACTGGTATCGACTTGACTGGCGCAAATCTAACTGAGATTAACCTGATAGGTGCTGATCTAATTGGGGCAAACCTAAGTGGTGCTGATTTGAGTAGCGCTGACTTACGTTGTGCCAACTTTCATCAAGCTAATCTAACAGGTGCTAACCTAACAGGTGCTGAACTCAGTGGTGCCGATTTGAGTGGCGCTTGCTTAAAAAATGCTTGCTTGACTGGTGCAGATTTAACAGGTGTAGATTTAACTGGTACTGATTTGAGTGGAACAATTCTAACTGAAGCTGAACTGAAAGGAGAAGCCGCGCCGACTGGTATCTCCCGCCATTGGGTCAGTTGGAACGGTAGTTGCCCAGCAAAGTGAAGAGATGAGGTGATGGGGTGATGGGGTGATGGGGTGATGAGGTGATGAGGTGATGGGGTGATGAGGTGATGAGGTGATGGGGTGACACGGAGACGCGGAGACGCGGAGAATTTTCATCAACATTCTGTCAAAACTTCCCACTTGTTTCCTCACTCCCTCACTTCTTCACTCCCTCACTTCTTCACTCCCTCACTCCCTCACTCCCTCACTCCCTCACTCCCTCACTCCCTCACTCCCTCACTCCCTCACTCCCTCACTCCCTCACTCCCCCACTCCCCCACTCCCTCACTCCCTCACTCCCTCACTACCACAGGTTCTGGAAATCTGAGTCAGTTTCGGCTAGTTGTTGATATTCAGGGTTAAGCTGAATCGCCTGTTGCAGTGCTGCCATGGCTTTTTCAGCATTGCCGAGTAAGGCATAACAGCAAGCTTGGTTGTAGCAGGCATATTCATCTTCCGGTTCAATTGCCAGGACTTGGTCGTAGCTGTCTGCTGCTTCTTGATATCGACCTAGTTTTCTTAATACCTCACCTTTTTGGTATGAACCCCAATAGTCTTGTGGTTTTATTTGCAAAGCTTGCTCGTAGCTAGCCAAGGCTTCTTCTAAACGTCCAGCATGGCGCAGGGCATCTCCCCGCCGATACCAAGCCCAATAGTCAGAACCTTCGCATTCTAATGAGTTGTCGTAACAGGCGATCGCTTCTGTGTATAGTTGCAAGTGACGTAAAGCGTCTCCCTTACGAAACCAACACCAGTAGTCATCTGGTCTAGTTTCTAGGGCCTTATCGAAAGATAAAATAGCCTCTGGATACCAATCTAAGTCTTCTAAGGCAACCCGACCCCGATTGTACCAAGCCCAGTAGTCATCTGGTCTGGCTTCTAGGGCTTTATCGTAGCAGTTAATGGCTTCTTCATAGCGTTCTAGCTGCCGTAGTGTATTAGCTTTTTGGCACCAAGCCCAGTAATCATCTGGTTTATCTTCTAAAGCTTTGTTGTAACTAAAGAGAGCTTCTTCGTAGCATTCTAGCTCCTCAAGCACATCGCCACGCCAGTACCAAGCCCAATAATCATGGGGATGATACTCCAAAGCCTTGTTATAGCTATCGAGTGCTTCTTCATATTGTTGGGCATCACGCAAGCCATTTGCCTGCTCATACCAATCTTGGTAGCTGTCTGGTCGGCATTCTAAAGATCTATAAATAGCATCGTATGAGGTCTGCCTCCTAACCATCACTCTACTCATCTCACAATACCTTCCTTATATAAGATGCTTCTACTGCCTGATTCAACAATAACCTGCTACCATCAACCATTTTCCATAGCTTCGGTTAGACAAAAGTTGCCCTCAGAATCCAAGCTCTCTTAATTGCTAACTTGATCTGCTTGTACTTCTAGTTTATCGAAATTACTATCAATTATGGGCGGGTTATGCTTTAAAGTAGGTAGCTATAAAAAAATATGGGTAAACCATTTTGAGATTTTAGTGGTGTATTACTTCATAAAAATCAAAAGTAAAGACTTGTTTCTTGATGGTTGGTTCAAGACTAATTTATGCTACCAACTGAGTTACTAATCAATCGACAAAATGGGGAGGAAGTCATCCCCAAAAGCTTACAGATTAACCCCCAGACCTGTGCGATCGCCAACGAGTTACTTACCTGCTTCCGGGAGTCAGTTGGTATTAGCCAAGGTGAACTCGACAGCAAGCTACTAAGTTTAGAGGGGGATAGTCCAGACTACCGACTAAAAAGAGGTTTAGCTCACATTCTCAAAAGTAGCTTTTGCACCTTTGAAATTGTCAGTCCCCTAGAACCAAAGGAACTACGCCAGAGAGTTTTTGCCTTAGCAGCTAAATCAGTGCCTTCAAGTCAGACAACCCAAAGTACTTTAGAAACTCTGAGCATTGCCCTATCTCAGGAATTAAACCAGGAAGTTTTGCCAGTACAAATTAGCCATGGTTTGTATGCAGATTTACAGGAAAATCGCCTCCTCACCCAGTTTGAAGAACCAGCAGCAGAGGCATTACTACACCGCTATAACTTGTCCCAAGTACAGGGTATTTTTTATAAAGCCAGTCATATTAAAATTAATGCTCACCGTAATGTACCGGGTCAATATAAGTTGTTGTTTCGCTATTTAAAACTGTTTCAGTTAATGACTTATATTGAAGGGGATGCTGACCACGGTTTTACCGTTACCATCGATGGGCCGACCAGTTTATTTAAACCCAGCACTCGCTATGGGTTGGCGATCGCCAAACTGCTACCAGCCCTATTGCATGTTACCAAATGGAGCCTCAAAGCCACCTTACAGCGCCGTGACCCCTACACAGGCACAATTAAAACGGGGCATTTTGGTCTGAATGACCAATGCGGTTTGGTAACTCATTACCCTCCTGGTAAGCCTTATGACTCGATGTTAGAAGCTGCTTTTGCTAAGCGCTGGGAGTCTCAGAAAACTGATTGGATACTAGAGAGAGAAGTTGACCTAATTCCCGTTCCTGGTAGTGTGATGATTCCTGACTTTCGCCTAGTTCACCCCGATGGCAGAGATTTTTTACTAGAAATTGTCGGTTATTGGCGGCCGGAATACTTGAGAAAGAAATTTTACCAGGTGCGTTGCTCGGAATGCGATAACTTAATTTTGGCAATTTCTGAGCGTTTAAATTTGGAGAAAGCCGGAGTCAAGGTAGATGATGTAACGGCAAAAATTGTTTGGTTTAAGGATAAACTTTCACCGAAAGCAGTCTTGGAAGTTTTGGAGTGAGTTCAATAGTACTTAAGACAATCTAATTCTGTAGAGGTGTCGCATACTACGTCTCTACAGGGTGCTAGGTATTAGCGATCGCCAGTATGAAAAGACAACCTAGATCCCCTACTTCTTGGCTGAAACCTTGATTCTATGAATGAATTTGAAATAGAAGTCGGGGATTTGCCGGAAACCATACCCTTATTCAGCAAGACCGAGCGATACCCAATTTTCTTACCCCAACTCCCGACCTACGACTCCCTAAAACCCAGTACTCTGTAGCTCACTAGTGTGAGAAACGCTTTGCTATCTTTTGTCTTTCACAATTTATTACCGATTTATTATTTAAAATTTTTACTCTTAAGGAATAATTTTAAATTCAGGGAATTTATTTCTGCTCAGTTGGTAAAGATTATAGGTGCAAAAAAAGTGAAGCAAACTTTAAAAAAATCAGTAAAAATAGCTACAAATTTCTCGAATAAGCACTGAAAATAACTGATCCCAAACTCTACCATTAAGAATTTGAATCGTAATTCTAGGTGGGATTTTGCTAAGGTCAGCTTGACCTAGTCAAACTGTGCTTTCGGATTTATCAATATCTATACCCTTGACTGCAATAACTGTTTTTTGTGAACAGCTATGTAGAAATGATTAGCCTACGATTGCAACTGTCACTGTGACAGTTCAAAGCTTTATTTAATCATCACTTCCTATCTATCGGAGATGGGGAATCATCAAAAAAATTTAATTAAGGAGATTTTAACTGTGTCTTTTAACATGAACCATTTGTGTGCCGACTGGAGTGATAAATCGGGTCAGACTGATTCCCAAATACCGGCCAACGCTACTATTCTATCTAATCAAGGGCGCTTTGTCGTTTTTTCTTCGGGTGCTGACAACCCGGTGTCTGATGAAGACCACGACATCTTTGTCTACGACCAGGTTACAGGTGCAACAACTCATGCTTCTGTCACATCTAAAGGTTGAAGAGAGAATTTGATATAGCAACATTGGTAGTTGTCAAAACTTTTCTCAACCTCGCGATAGACTGTATTTTAGGCTATCTGATGGGGAAGTATGTCTAAGCAAGGGGTCATTATATCTGTTGCTAATCTGGCGCTAATTATCGCTACTGGCTTGTTACTCGCGTTGTTATGGCAGCTGAAAAGTCTGCTAGTAATCTTGATGATTGCAGCAGTTTTGGCTGCAACTTTAGCACCAACCGTTGATGCTGCTGAAAAGTTAAAAGTTCCCCGTTGGTTGGCAGTTGTCTTAGTTTACTTAGGTCTGCTTACCACTCTCATTGGTGTAGGTTTGCTGATTGGACCTACTGTGGTTGAACAAATTCAACGTCTCTTTCGGAGATTACCTGGTTATCTAGAAGTTTTAGAATCTCTAGCGGACAATTTGGCAATGCGTTTGGGGGTGACAGAACCGATAATCAGTCAGATATTTGATGCTCAAACCATTACCCGTTGGCTAATTCGTTCTAGTCAACAACTAGTAGTGCGCTCTTACGGGGTGACAAGGGGTATTCTTGGTGGCGTGGTTAGCCTAATTCTCGTGGTAATCTTTTCCGGCTACATGCTCTCTGGTTCCCAACAGTTGATTAGGGGATTTGTCAGTTTATTTCCCAAGCCTTGGGATGAGCGTTTAGCAGCACAGGTCAGACCAATGGCTCTGCGGATGGGGAGATATATTCAAGGTAGAGTGGTGGTTTCCGGAATTCTTGCCATGGTAATTACCATCGGTCTAGGATTTTTAGGCTTATCTGAGTTTGCCCTTGGTCTAGGAGTAATTGCTGGTGTGACCAACTTAATCCCCTTTATTGGGCCAGTGTTAGGGGCAATTCCTGCTTTAATCGTCGCGATCGCTCAAGGAAGTTGGGTTTTCCTCTGGGTTTTTCTGTTATTTGTAATTATCCAAAACGTAGAAACCTATGTACTTGACCCCTTACTAGTAGGTCCCCAGGTCAGAGTTCATCCTTTTTATCAGCTATTGGCTGTGATCGGTGGTACTCAAGTTTTAGGGATTATCGGTGCCCTGATTGTTCCACCTTGGGTAGCAGGTGCCGCAGTTTTGCTAGAGAATCTTTACCTTAAACCGAAAAGGCTCTCAGAAAAGCAAGCAGCAACTATTAATGCTTCGGACGTGGAGAAAGCTTCTAGAACTCTTTCACCTCAAGGGTAGTAGTCTGTTAACTTTGACTTGAAGGGTTGGGACTGACACGGTGACGCGGGGACACGGGGACGCACAGAAAGCTAGTCCCTCATTTTAATTTTGACAACTTAAAGTTGAGTGTACTGAACCGTTAAGTTGTGTAAGGTAGTGGGTGTAGTGACATACTCCCCTCCCAAATCAAAGATTATGGAAGGGGCTTCTAAAAGAGAGAGAGTTGAACCCAATCTCCGTCTAGAAGTTCACGCTTCTCAGGCTGACCAACGTCTAAGCCTCCACGCACAG
>JBAUJE010000390.1:0-12333 GCA_049683475.1 Coleofasciculaceae cyanobacterium
AACAAAAGTCGCTCTGTATAATCGACTGCACCCCTTAACTCATCGCGCAAAATTTCTAGACCTCCGTTAGCATATTCTTCAAAAATTTGTTGCCTTTTTTCTTCAGAATTTGGCTCAGTAGGGGAGATAATGGTGGTATCTTTAGTTTCGGCGATCGCTAGCAACTTAATTACTAGGTCATATCCCCTAGAAACAAAAACTTCTAGGGCAATGGGGGCCGGTTCTTTTTTGGCGATTGTCCCCAACGGCACCCGTTTTTTCCGCTTTATCCCTAGGACAGCTGCCAAGACCATGACATCAGCGTAGGTTTGAAAAGGTCCAGTTGTCTGGTCTGAGGCTACTAAATCTTTGACTAAGTCGGCTTTGTCTTTAGCAACCCTGATTCTGTTAGTTACCATTCTGCCTAACTGAAACAAACAATTTCCCTAGAAATTGATAGCAGTTTTTTGAAGCCCAGAGTGTAAAGAAAAGTTAATTTTAGCTGTTAAGTTAATGCACTCTTAACTTACGTGGTTTGCAAGTTTTGGAAAAATTCTCAACTTCTTTTCCTGTTCCTGTCTGTCGGTCTGTCTTAACATCCTTCTAAGGAGGAGATACACTGTTCAAAATTCTGTGTTATCATCCATGATGGAAGTTAAATTCGGAAAGTAAGTTTGTTGTTAAGCTGACGGACATGTTCTCGTTGATATAATTAGCAAGCGTACATCTGAATCTAATTATCCACAATCCATATCTTTGATCTTTTCTTTTGCGTTCGGAGAGTCTCCATGTCAATCTATGTCGGTAATCTTTCCTATGAGGTAACTGGGGAAGACCTTAACACTGTCTTCGCAGAGTATGGAACTGTGAAGAGAGTTCATCTGCCTACAGACCGAGAAACAGGTCGCATGCGCGGTTTCGGCTTCGTGGAAATGTCCACAGATACTGAAGAAGAAGCTGCTATTGAAGCCTTAGATGGTGCTGAATGGATGGGGCGCTCTCTGCGGGTAAACAAAGCCAGACCTCGTGAAGACAACAGAGGTGGCGGCAGACCACCAAGAGAAGGGTTTTCTAAAAACCGCTATTAAGCCCAAAATTGGAACCCACAAGTAAGCAAAAGGGCTATGGGTAAATGAAGCGGTAAGTCAAGCTTAGTATCCAACAATAGCCTATTGCAGGAGTGAAAAAGTGGGTATTAAACTGCAATTACGGAGTGAATTTTAATGACCCAAGTGACTGTTGGCGAGAACGAGGGAATCGAATCTGCTCTGCGTCGATTTAGACGCAGGGTTTCCCGCGCTGGTATTTTTGCTGATATGAAGCGGTTGCGTCACTTTGAAACTCCGATCGAAAAACGTAAGCGTAAGGCGATTGCTAGGAGACGCAAGAGGCGTATGCGTCGCCCACGCGCTGACTCAGGTGAACAATAAACCCCTACTTTTTGCGTCAATTCTTTCTACTGTGTCCTGTCTGTTCTACAGATTTACTCCGTGGGTTCGGCTTCTCCAAGAGGTCTAAACAAAGCTAACCAAGGAAAAACAGGCTTAAAAATGGCTTAAAAATTGTCATCAACTTCGACAATCTCAGTGTACTCAAACTCGTTGGGACTTTGTTTAACTAACGGATAGCGAAATCCCCCTAACTCAATCCAATCCTCTTCACAGTTGAGTTTAGAGGAGTTATAGATCAAAATATACTCTTTACCGATGTGACGCTCCATTTCTTGAGCTACTTCTCCTCGCCACTGAGTCTTGGTTACTAAGACTACTAGTTGATTCGCTAGTCTAGGTACTGTTTTGGCAATTTGCCGACGGTATATTTCATCTAAACTACCAAACGGCGAATCCATAACAATTGGAAAAGTGCTACTATCTAGTCCCATCAAAGTATTTTCTTGAATCCATTCCCGCACTCTGTCAATAATGCCACCAATAAATGATAAGCTCAGAATCTGATTCTCTCCAGTAGAAGCGGCAACTAAAGTCTCTTGTCCTGCGGTGTTTTCTACTAGCGTCAGTTCATACTTCTCACTAAGCTTGGGTAAGTAAGGAGTGAAAGAAACCGAGGTAAATATCTCCTGTACCCGCTGCTCCAAAGAAGAGCGGAATTTTTTTTCTAAACGCGCCCTCACCTCCACTAATCTCTCGATTGCTTCTTGAGTCGCAGCAATACGACGCTGAGCTAAAGCTTGCTTACTTTCATTGGTCTTATGCTTAGCAACCTGTCTAATTTTACCCTCAATATCAGCTTTTAAGCTCTCAAGTTTCTGCTGAGATGCACCTTTTTCTAAAGTTAAGTCTAAAATCTTTTTTTCCGTTTCGTCTAAGCGTTGTTGCAGCTTATTTATGTCTTCGTCAGGAAAATTCCTTAACTTCTCCCTAAGATTATCAAGTTGTGTTTCAATCCGTGACAGTTCACTTCTTCCTTGAGCAATATTGAGTTGTTGTCTATCAATTTCTTGCCAAAATTCTACTACCTGTTTGTCAATTTCTTCAACTTGATTACCCAAACGAATTGTCGTTTCCTCAACCTCTGCGCTTCCAGCTTTATCCATCCAAGCTTTGACTTGTTCTTGTGCTTCAGTTCCCTCAATTAATTCCGTACCACAAATACAACGCTCTTCTTTAAGTAAATCTCCAACAAACTGCCGCTTAATGCCAATTGGCAACTCTCCTTTCTCTTGCAACTTATCAACAATTGAGCTAAATTGAGTAGTTACATCTGAGAGTAAAACTGTATATCCTCGTGTTGAAATTGCTCGTTTGAGGACAGATTGAGCTTGTTTAAGCTGCTCTCTAATTAACTTTTCTTGAGCTTCTAGTTCTTGTCGTAAGTGTTGTGACTCCTCCGAACCACTTAGTTCCAAAAGACAATTACTGATGGTTTTCTTTAAATCAGCTTGACAAGTTAATTCATTCTCAACTTCATCTTGGCGATTTTTGATTAAATCTCTTTCCTGCTCTAGCTTTTCCTGTTCCTTTAATATCTTTTTTGTTTCAGAATCACCAATTAAAGAAAAATCATTTTCTAGGCTTTTTCTAGCCACCTTTAAATGATTAGTAGAGCGATTTAGAACCTCTATACCTAGTAGGGTTTTAGTGGCTTCTGCAATTTCGGACTTTTTATCAGAACGGACAATTTGCTCTATTCTTTCCCCATCAAAAAAGAAATACTGATGCAGGCTAGCTGGCAAAATCTGACCAATTATATCTTCCGGTAACTGCTGAGGTAATAGCCAACGCCCATCGTCTCCAGCTATCTGAAGATATAATTCACTGCTAGATTGCTCAATGCCAATTTTAGTTTTATAGGCACGACAGAGACGTTTTGCTTGGTAACTTTTATTATGATGTCCAAATCTCAACTCAACAGAGCATTCTACTGGCTCATTAAAACTAGCTTCGCTGAGAGCTCGTTTATTAACAAGTTGTTCTTCTGAGGCGAAAGCAGCACTGAATTTCTCGTATAGCACCCAGGTAAAAGCATTCAGTAATGTCGTTTTGCCCGCACCATTATTACCATGAATAATTGTAGTATTTCTTCCTCCAGTTGCCAGAATAATTGTCGGAGTTTTGCCATAAAACTGACGGAAGTTACAAAGCCTAATTGATGTTAGCTTCATTGCACTTCTTCTTTGATGATTTTGAGAATATCATCATTAATGTGATGAGGTCTTTTCATATAGAGCTTATCCTTCTCTGTCTGTAAGACTCGCTCAATAATTCTACGAACTTCGGGAGGAGCATTAATAATTGGCTCCTGCACATCGTTGATACCAATATTTTTGTTATAGGGAGAGTGCTTCTCGGCTAGAATCCTTGGTTTAACGGTAGTAGTGCCGCCTGTATATCTGAATGCCATGTCAGCCTAGGTGCAATGAGGCTCAATAATAACATCACTAGTAACTAGCGATCAAGGCATTTTTTTTAAATTGATGATGAAGAAGGGTAAAAAAAATGTAGCCAATAGTGCTGAAATTAAAACAGTTGAAATTAAGATTGTAGAATCTCAGTACTGCAAAATAGCCACGACTACTAGGTGCAAACAAAACTTTCAACAACCCTAACTTAGCTAACGCTTTAAGTCGGGGATTGCAAGGCAAATTGCCGTTTAAACCGTTGAATACCGCATTGATTCTCAGCTTGGTACAGACTTCCGAATATTTCCCTAGTTCGGATTATCTCTAAGACTTTTTGTTGAGTCGCTATTAAGTTAGGACATCTTAGCTCGGATGCGGGAAGGGACAAACAACTAGCCTCGTTAGGATTATCTCCATGTTACGAGTACCAGTTATATCCAAGTCAGGCAAACCCTTGATGCCAACTAAAGCCAGTCGTGCTAGGCGTTGGTTAAAAGAAGGGAAAGCCGAAATTTACCAGAACGACCTGAAAGTTTTTGCTGTTCAATTAACAGTTGAAACTGGTGAGCAAACTCAGCCGGTTTCTTTGGGGATTGACCCAGGTAAGCACTACTCAGGTATGGGAGTTCAGTCATTGAGGGCAACGCTATGGATGGCACACTTGGTTCTACCGTTCAAAACTATTACAGAACGGATGGAACTACGGTGCATAATGCGACGCACCAGACGAGGTAGAAGAATTAATCGCAAGATTCCTTTTCAGCAAAGAGCGCATAGGCAAAAAAGGTTTAACAACCGCCGCCAGGGTAAGTTACCACCATCAATAAGAGCCAACAAACAGCTAGAGTTGCGAGTAGTTAAAGAGCTAGTCAAGCTTTTTGCTGTCAGCGCCATCCATTACGAACTCGTGATAGCTGATGTGGACAGAACTAGCGGTCGAAAGTCTGCTCGGTCTGGAGTTGGCTTTTCACCTGTCATGGTGGGTCAGCGACAGATGCTCAATTGGCTATCTGAATTAGCAACCGTCAAGACGCACCAAGGCTGGCAGAAGGACGGTAACGGAACCAGTCAGTTAAGGAATTGGTTGGGACTAGAGAAAGACAAGAAAAATAAGGCTAATCAGACACCAGCTACTCATGCCGTTGATGGAGTAACCCTGGCAGCTTTTGAGTTTGTCCAGTGGAAGGAATGGCACTCAGCTAAAGGGAGGCATAGTAGTTGGCTAGGTCAAGTCCAAATAACTTTTGCCCCTTTTACGGTGATTCGTAGACCCCCAACAAGCCGTAGACAGTTGCATCTTTGTGTCCCTAGCAAGGGTGGGAAAAGGCGCAAGTATGGAGGTACAGTAACCCGTCACGGCTTTAGGAAAGGTGATTATGTACTAGCCGAAAAAGCTGGCAAGTCTTTTAAAGGCTGGTGTTCAGGAGACACCAAAACACAAGCTTCTGTTTCCGATGCCAATTGGAAACGTTTAGGACAATTTACTGCCAATAAAGTCCAGTTGTTGCAGCGAAGCACGGGGTTAGTCGTCGTGCCTTCAACCGGATTGTTAAATCTCACCACAACGTGCTTCGCGCATGCTACGCAAACGAGTAATGAGATTTAACCGCTATCCCTCTCCGACCTGCTTCGCTGAGGTCGGAGTCTCACGCGAATATCGATGAAAAAAATAGCTATAGCAGTAGGATGTTCCCTAGCCTCTTGTTTATTGCCCTTGGGAGCATCGGCAATAAATTTTAGTAGGATGTACGTCTTTGGCGACAGCCTTTCCGATCCTGGAAATATCTATAATGCAACTTCTTTTGTTCAACCCCTTGAACCAGTTTTTGATATTGACATACCAGTTTTACCCCCTAGTCCTCCCTACTACCAAGGACGCTACTCTAATGCACCGAACTGGATAGACAATTTAGCAGAGGACTTGGGATTTACTATTAAGTCTTCTACGGAATTAAGCACATTTTTCTCTGATTCGTCTGTCCCATCTCCCATCACCGTTACTAGTGAACTTCAACCAATTGTTAGCCCTTTCTTTCAGGGCGCTACCACCGAACAAAGTGTTAATTTTGCCTTCGGCGGTGCTCAAACAGGATTTACTGGTTCTAGCGAATTTGGTAATTTAATACCAGGAGTCCGCAGGCAAGTGGAATGGTTTGCCGATGATTTAGCTTTAGTGAATCAGTCAGCTGACTCAGATGCTTTATATATTGTCTGGGCCGGCGCTAATGATTATTGGAGTGTAGAAAATCCTAATCCTCAAGAGTCAGTTGCTAATTTAGAAACCTCTATTACCTCTCTCTACAACTTAGGTGCTCGCAATTTTTTAGTACCGAATCTGCCAGATTTAGGTAGAACAGTTCGTCCACTCAATGATGGGCCAGAAGAATCCCAACGTTTGACTAATTTAGCTGAGGAACATAACCTTTTCTTGGGACAAACCCTGAGTGAATTAAACCAGTCTTTGACTGATATTAATCTTACATCCCTAGATACTTACGGTATATTTAATCAGGCTATTACTAATCCGGGACAATTCGGTTTAACTAACGTTACTCAAGCCTGTTTAGACACGGCTACCCTAACTACCTGTACTAACCCAAACGAGTATTTATTTTGGGACGAAATTCATCCCACAGGTTTTGCCCATGAGAGATTTGCAGAATTTGCAATGGCCGCACTAACACCAACATCTGAGCCTACGACTAAGGTTATAGCTGCGCCTATGTCCTCTTCAGAGTTTGAGTTAGCTTTAATTCCAAAGTTGAAGTCTGGAACGACACTAACGCTGTCCTCTAAGTCTGAATCTGTTCCGGAACCAACATCTTTAGCAGCCCTGGGACTTTTGGGAATATGGTGGTTATTGTGGGGTAAGCGATCGCACTAGCAAGTAAATAGGCTTCTGGTAATGTTTCAGAATCCGGCTGAGGTGCCAAGGAGTTGGAGAGAATTTACTGATTAGTTTTAAGTGGTTAGCCTCCCCAACTCCCCAAGAAAGAGGTCTTTTTAGCATATGAGCCTTTGT
This sequence comes from Coleofasciculaceae cyanobacterium, assembly GCA_049683475.1. Classification (GTDB taxonomy): domain Bacteria; phylum Cyanobacteriota; class Cyanobacteriia; order Cyanobacteriales; family Coleofasciculaceae; genus JBAUJE01. The sequence continues at coordinate 6,861 of JBAUJE010000390.1, forward strand.
TCTCAAGAACTCTGCCTCACTTTCTCCACCGATAATCCCAACGCCTCCGCTACCTGTTCCACATTTAACCCCATGTCCAACAAGCGAGGAATTGCTTCTCGTTGTGCCTGCTCTGCTCTTTCAGCGCGTTGCCGTTCTTGCTCAGCTCGTTCGTCACCAATCAACAAGAGATTTCCTTGCTCATCCCACCACCGTAGCCAGAGCTGGGTTTGATTTTGGTAACTCCCTTGCCAAAGCCCTAGTTCTATCCCCAATGGCACAATTGGATAATGTCCTCGCTCATTGGGAACCAATGCCTGATAAAGACCGCCTACTAATTGATAAACCTCCAACTTGCCACTATTGACTTCATAAATTCCATAGTAGGGAATGCGAATAATACGCTCGTATACCCAGAATTTCCCTGGTTTTCTTCCTTCTCCTTGACTAATGGGAGTACAGTCACGTTCTTCTGAGCCATCACCGGAGGCAAACTCCAAGGCAACTAACGGTGCCATCAGTTCCTTCCACAGCACGTAGGAACGGCGAATTTGTCCAGCCAGTTTGGGAGGAACGTTGGGAACGTAGAACCAATCGGGTGCTTCGGCTCCTTTTTCGGGAGGCTCGGTTTCGCGCCAGTAAATACCGCAATCTTGCCCAATAGCATATTGCCCATCTGGGTGTAAATTTTGTAAAACAGGCCCGATGGAATCAGTCAGAATAATGCTTTGGGGATGCTCCTGAAAATTTTTCACAAATGTACCATCCGACTCAGGAAGTTGAGTATGGTCGGGAAAGGGGCGAAGCCAATCAACCGGAGTTGCTGTCTCAGACATAGGAAAGCGAACCAGTCTCAATATTTACTATTGTGCCAGAGGTCAATACTGCTCGGTTAGGCAAAAAATTAAGATGATGAAGCAAATTTAGAATTTAGAATTTAGAAAAAAATAATCACAACTAGAATGCCGTCCCATAGGAAGTGGAGAATCAACCGGCCATATTCCCCTAGAAGCACACAGTGATCGCATTGGCTATTTGTTGTACAAATTGACGATGAGCAACTTAAAGCAATCTTACTGGGATTTGCAGAAACTGTAGAGACAGAAGAATTACCCCTTGACCAGTTGCGATCGCTCACAGAATTCCCCGCCTACCTCCATCAACTCCACCCCATCGCAAGGTTGTTGTCTTAAGCTATTGAGAAATCACCACTGACTCAGGCTGCTTGGATAAGCGCCCATCTTCCATATAAATAATCCGATCAGCAATATCTAAAATACGGTTGTCGTGGGTTACGAGCAAGATAGTACAGCCCTGTTGCTTCGCTAAGTCGTGCATAATATCAACCACATCCCGTCCTGATTTTTTATCGAGGGCGGCGGTGGGTTCATCGGCGAGCACTATTTTAGGGCGGCTAACTAAAGCACGGGCGATCGCCACTCGCTGTTTTTGTCCACCGGATAAATCTGCTGGATAATAATTTATTCGATCTTCTAAACCAACCTGCTTAAGCATTTCTGCGGCTCGCTGGTGGCGTTCCTGCTTGGAGAAAATGCCATGCACCTCTAACCCCATTTGCACATTCTCAAGGGCGGTTAAACTACCGTGCAAGTTGTGGGCCTGGAAAATGTAGCCATTATTTCGTCTTGCCTTGACTAAGTCATTCTCCCTAGCTTGGCAAAGCTCATGTCCTAAAACTTTGAGGCTACCTGACTGAGCAGCTCGCAAGCCTCCCATTAATGTAAGGAGGGTGGTTTTTCCAGAACCTGAAGGCCCGGTCATAATTACGATTTCCCCGGCGAAAATCTCTAAGTTGATGTTGAATAACACCTGTTTTCGTAGTTGTCCTGTACCAAAGTAGTGGTCAAGTTGGTGAACATCAATTACGGGTTGCTTGGTCATATTTTCTTAGATGAATGTCACTCAATTAAGCAAGTTTGATGAGAGTTTAAGGTTTTGAAGCCTAATTCTTTTTTGGGGGGCTAGCCCCCAAACCCCCCTGCCGCAAGGTGGCTTGAGTCGAGCGTTTTTTCCTTAAGTCAGTGCCATTCGTTTCTTAGATAAGGTGAGGGTGATGGGGGTGATGGGGAAGATGGGGATGCATTTTTATGAATGTTCTGACTACTAACTTTTTTCTGTGGGTCTGTGCGTCCCCGCGTCAAGAGAAAATATCAGCTGGATCGGCGGCTTGCAGTTGTCGGGTTGCGATCGCACCGGATGCACCACACATCACGAATGTTAACAGCAGAACCAAGATTGTTCGACTTACAGGCATGGCAATTGGCAGTGCTGTAGCGGCTGCTGTCAGCTGGTAGGCTCCTAAGGCGATCGCTGTAGCGGGTAAGAAGCCTAGTAGTGATAAAATTAGGGCTTCTTCAAAAACTACTCCTAATAAATAGGTATTACGATAGCCCATTGCTTTGAAGGTGGCATATTCTGCTAGGTGGCTATTAACATCGGTTGAAAGCACCTGATAGACAATCACAACACCCACAATAAAGCCCATCGCTGTACCTAGACCAAACACAAAGCCAATGGGCGACCTAGACTTGATTTCGTTAAGTTCAAAATCAACGTAGCCTTGACTAGTTAGCACTTGCACATCGTCAGGTAGATGAGCGTCCACAGCTGCCCTTACTTGCTCTGGGTCAGCTCCTGAATTGAGGCGAATTAGCCCCAGGCTAACAGCCCCTGCATGGCGTTTGGGAAATAAGCGCAAAAAGTTTTGGTCACTGGTAATCAAGGCTCCATCATCGGCAAAGGATGCCCCAACGGTAAACAGCCCTGCAACGGTTACGGTCCGCAGTCCAATTTCTGTGGTGACTATCTCTCCCTGTTCGATTTGGCTAATCATCTCCTGGTAGTCCCCTCGCGCAGCTTGGTCAAACAAAACGTGATCTGGTAGTCGAACGGCATCTAGATTTTGGTTGACTTCAGGGAGGTCAAAGGCTGGCTGATCGGGGTTTTGCCCCACAATCAGCATGGAGGTTTTCTCGCGAGTTTGGGGATTTCGCCATTCTTTTGAGGCAATATATAGGGCATCAGCAGAGGCTACTCCTGGAACATCTTGAGCCTGGTAAAGCCGTCGGCGGGCGAAGGTTCGTAAGCGACCAAAGTTCTCAGCTTGGGTGCTAATCAAGACTAGGTCGGCTTGAAGCTGGCGGGGATATTGGGTATTGGTTTTATAGAGGGCATCTGAGAACCCAAGCTGCATGAAAATCAAAACGTCAGCAAAGGTAATACCTGCGATCGCTGTTAACAACCTCATCGGGTCATGTTTAAGCTGTAGCAGCCCCAAGGGCGTGCGATCTCGCAGTGTTTTGAGTGGTTTAAAATTTTTGATAAAGCCCAGCATGGCAGCCTTTCTCTGTTAATCAGTTTGAATGGTGGCAGTGACTTGTAAGTTAGTTAGTCCCGCCACTTTCTGACTAGATGCCTCATCTAGCTTGATGTGAACCTCAACAACTTTGGCATCAATATTGGCCGTTGGGTCTTCATTGACCACCTGTTGTTGTTCTACTTGTAAGCCAATCCGCTCAACCTTGCCCTGGAGTGAGTCGGGAATTACGGTTGATTTCATCGTGGTAGGTTGACCGATTTGAATCTTCTTGATGTCGTCTTGGTAAACTTCAGCAATTACCATCATTCGCTGAGTTTCCCCTAGGGTGGCAATACCGGTCTGAGTAATTGTTTCACCAGGGTGGGTATGAATTTTAATGATTTGACCAGCACGGGGCGATCGCACAGAAGCTTGAGCTAAATTGGCTTTGGCTTCGGCAACTGAGGCAATTGCCGATTGCACCTCCGCTTCAGCTGCGGCTACATCCACTGGACGCACTTCTTCAATCCGTTCCAGGGTAGCGCGGGCTTGAACAATTTGTTGTTGGCTAGTGCTTTGAATCCGCTCTAATGCTGCTTGAGCTTCCTGGAGTTGCCGTTGGCTAGTGGTATAGGTGAGTTGCTTGGTATCGCGTTGAGATGCCGAAATTGCTCCCTGCTGACGCAATGATTCATACCGTTGATATTCTGCACGGGCATTTTGCACCTCGGCCTCTAATCGGGCCACCGTGGCCCGTTGGGTACTCAAGCTGCCAACCTGATCGGCCTCTAGTCGAGCGATTTCTGCTAGCTGCGCCTGAATTTCACCGGATTTTGCCCCGGCTTGCACTTGGGCCAGTTTGGTTCTAGCAATCTTTACCTGTTGTTCGGCTTTTTGCAGGGCAGTCTGTAAGCGATCGCGGTTATCTAAAATGGCAATGACTTGTCCGGCTTCAACGCGATCGCCTTCCTTAACTAACAGTTGCTCAATTCTGCTCTCTTGGGTGGAGGTTGGCGCTGTGAGGTTAATCATCTCCCCTTCTGGTTCGAGTCGCCCTAATGCGGTTACGGTGGTAATTTTCGGTGCAGCGGAAACCTCGATTTGAGCTTCCCTAACTTGAGCTGTTCTAAATTGCCAAACACGCCATGCTGTAAATCCACTTAGGGCCAGAATCGCTGCACTGATAATCCCTAGCCAGCGACGGGGCAATTTTGCTGATGTGGCTTGATGGCTGAATGTATCTAAACTCATTTACTTTCTCCTTACCAGAAAAAGCTCTATAACTTAATTTTACTAAACTGTTTAGTAAAGTCAACCTCATGGTTGGCTAAAATCAGAGATATGGATAGGGTTAAGTATTCTTATCTATGTTCTTAAACCTTACGGAACCCACTTGCGTGAATCGTTCAACCAAGCCAAAGTCAGTTGACCAATCGAGCAAAGATAAATCAGACAAAGCTAGGGCAATTCTGGCAGGTGCCTTAGAGGTTTTTACAACCCATGGCTATGCTGCGGCTAGTATGGATCGTATTGCCTCGGCGGCTGGTGTATCTAAGCCCACGTTGTATAGCTACTTTCAAGATAAAGAGGGTTTGTTTATTGCCTTAGTTCAGGATCTGACTCGAAGCTGTGAGCAGATGATCTTCAATTTGCAATCTGCTCCTAATCTGCAAATCCCCCCTGATCAGGTGCTGCGTCAAATGGCCACTACAGTACTAGAAAACTTTTCTCGCAATCAACCCCTCTCAACTTTGATGCGTTTAATCATCGGTGAGTCTGAGCGATTTCCTGAATTAGCTAAAACCTTTGTGCGTGAGGTGAGCAAACCATTATTAGAACGGCTTTCTTTTTACCTGGCATCTCAGCCCCAACTTCAGTTGTCCGATCCTATGGTTACTGCCAGGGTTTTTGTCGGTTCTCTGGTTCATTACTTGATTACTCAAAAAATCTTGCATGGCAGCGAGATTGTACCCTTAGAAAGCGATCGCATGATTGATGGTTTGATTGAGCTAATTATGGCGGCGGGGGAGTCGCGTTAAAACGGTGACGTGACATTCTCCCCTCCTAACCTTGCGGTATAGAAGGGGCTTCCCAAGATTACTCTTTGGGCTTCGCGCTTCAACCGGAGTGCAGCCACCTAACCGTCCACGCGCAGACACGATGAGTCCCACCGTG
>JBAUJE010000391.1:0-3521 GCA_049683475.1 Coleofasciculaceae cyanobacterium
CAGTAATTCGGCTTGTTGCAGTACTGTTAAGGTTGCTTTTTCCTGCTTATCAGGGGGATAACCATACTTGCGTAGTAGCCGTTTAACGATGGTTCGCAGTTTTGCCCGGACGCTTTCTTTTACTGTCCAGTCAATGGTGACATTACGCCGCACGGCTTGCACCAGTTCACGGGCGATGGTTCGCAGTGTTTCATCTCCCAAGACTTGCACCGCACTATCATTAACTTCTAGTGCGTCATAAAATGCCACCTCGTCTTCTGTTAATCCCAAATTTTCGCCCCGGCTTTGGGCTTGGCGGATGTCTTTTGCTAGTTCAATCAGTTCTGTGATGACTTGGGAGGTTTCAATTGAGCGGTTTTGATACCGTTTAATGGTATTCTCCAGCATGGTAGCGAAGGAGCGAGACTGGACTAAGTTTTTACGCGCTCGCGTTTTTATCTCATCATTAATCAGTTTCCGCAGCACCTCTAGGGCTAGGTTTTTATAGGGTAAGCCCCGCACGTCTTCGAGGAATTGATCAGAAAGGATGGAAATGTCGGGATTTTTTAAGCCAGCGGCGGCGAATAAATCGATTACCTGTTCTGAGGCGATCGCTTTAGAGACAATTTGGCGCACGGCGGCATCTAAATCTTCTGGACTTTTGCCCCCGGTTGTGGTATGTTTTACCAGTGCTGCTTTGATGGCTTGGAAGAAGCCGACTTCATCCCGAATGACTATCGCTTCATCTAAACTGCTAACTAGGGCAAAGGCTTTGGAGAGTTCGGTGACGGCTTTGAGATAGCGTTGTTTACCGTCTTCTAATTCTAAAATATGGTTAACGGCAGCAGGGATAACCGAGAGGCGTTCACCGGGAGTACTGTTGAAGAATGGGGAGTAATCAAAGCTGCCATACATGGCTTTAACAATTTCGTATTTCTCCTGCAAAATAGCTAAAGCAGTATCGGTGGGGATGCCTGTATTGTTTCTATCTCCTTCGGTGTAGTACTGTAAGGCTTGTTTGAGTTGGTCAGCGATGCCCAGGTAATCAACGACTAAGCCACCAGGTTTGTCTTTGAAGACGCGGTTAACTCTAGCGATCGCTTGCATTAAGCCATGACCACGCATCGGTTTATCAATATACATGGTATGCAAACTGGGGGCATCAAATCCGGTTAGCCACATATCCCGGACTATCCTGTTTAACTTGGGCTGCGAGTCCGTATTGGGAACGGTGGGCTTCATCAGCGATAAATATAATGTTACGACGAGGGGAGAGTTGGGGGTATTGTTTGCCTTTCTCTGGGGCGAATTTCTGAATGGTGGTAAAGATAACGCCACCGGAGGCGACTTGTAGTAATTCTTGGAGGTTTTCTCGGTTTTCGGCTTGTTCTGGGGTTTGGCGCAGTAAGTCGGAACAGGCGGAAAAGGTGTTAAAGAGTTGGTCGTCTAAGTCGTTGCGATCGGTGAGAATTACTAAGGTGGGGTTTTCCATGTCCGGATGTTGGATAATTTTTCCGGCATAGAAGGCCATGGTTAAGCTTTTACCGCTACCTTGGGTGTGCCAGATAACGCCAACTCGTCTATCCCCGTCTGGGTTAGTGGCGGTGACGGTATTGTGGATGGCTTTATTGACGGCATGGAATTGATGATAACCTGCCATTTTTTTGGTGATTTTATCCCCGTCTACTTCAAAGACGATGAAGTTTTTGATTAAATCGAGGAGGCGGTGTGGGGTAAAGATGCCTTTGATGATGATTTCGAGTTCGGCGCTGCCTTTGGGGGCAATGGTTTCTCCATCAATAGTACGCCAGGGCATGAACCATTCCCAGTCGGCGGTGAGGGTGCCGACTCTGGCTTCGGTGCCGTCGGATATGATCAGGATTTCGTTATAGGGAAATAAGCTAGGGATGTCGTTTTTATAGGTTTGCAGTTGGTTGAATGCGCCTTTTAGGGTGGCGTTTTCGTCGGTGGGGTTTTTCAGTTCAATTACTGCGAGGGGTAAGCCGTTGATGAAGATAACGACATCAGGGCGGCGGTTATTTTTATCTTCAATAACGGTAAGTTGATTGACGGCTAACCAGTCGTTGTTGTTGGGGTTGGAAAAGTCGATTAGCCAGACTTTATCGTAAATGGTGCGATTTTTAGCTTGATATTGGACATCTACGCCATCGGTGAGGAGTTTGTGGAAGCGGCGGTTATTTTCAAAGAGGTTGGGGGTATCGGTACGGGTGACTTTTTTGATTACCTCTTCGATAGCGTCGGGGGGAATGTTGGGGTTGATGGTTTGTAGGGCGTAACGGAGGCGTTCAATTAAGACAACATCGCTGTAGGTTTGGCGTTCTGAGTGGGAAGAGTTGGGGGCGATTTCGGAGGCATTAAGAGTAGTGTAGTTGAGGGTTTCTAGCCAGTCGAGGGTGGCTTGTTCGACAACATCTTCGGTTAGTTTTGCCATGTTGTATCTAGAGTAAAATCACGGGGGTTTTTGAGGATAAAGATGTTATTTTCTTTGATTAAGTTTCCGGTACAGGAGATCGGGAGGCGTTCTTGATAGGCTTTGATGGCTAGAATATAGCCTTGGTCAAATAGCTCAGTCTTAATTTTATGTAGCTTTTCTCCGACTACACCCAGTAACGTTATCTGTCCGCTTAATTGGTCGGCATTAGGTGTATGAACTTGCATTACTACTCCCTGAATAGTAATGTTGTTGGCTGTAGTCATAAGTTCGCTCAAAATATCAACTTGAGAGCGATTTTCTACAATTTCTAAAGTTTCTATTGCTTCGCGAATTCGAGGTGCATAATCTCGTACATCTTGTTTAAGAGGGAGTAATATCTCAAATTCTCCTCGTTCGCTATCTTGCTTGAGCCAAACAGTGGCATTATTTAGAAATGGGCGGTCTTTATACCAACCGTGAGCTTGTAGATAATCTCTAAGCTTTTGGGGTTCTATTGTTTTGATGATTTTGCTATCGAAGGCAGTAACTTTCATGGCTCAACTCCTTGACTGATACGTTGCATAATTAGCTGAAGGGCTGCGACTGTGAATTGATTAGTTCTGGATAAGGAAATGGTGACAGTTGTTGTGTTTGGTGTTTCTGGCAGTCCCCGTAATGAAACCCAATAGGCGCAATACCTGATACAGAGTTCTTCCTCAGATTGTTGTAACCAGTCTGTGAGGTGTTCAGGGAGGACAAGGATAACGAGAATTCTAGGGATGGCGAAGTCTGCTAGCCTTAAATCATCGTAGTTTTTGAGTTTGAGGGGGTAGCGGAGATAGTTGTCTTCGAGTAGTTCCCTTGCCGTTGATTTTAGCTGCAATTCTAGGCGAGGTGCGCGAATGCGTCCCATGATACCTTTAGCAGCAATTCCCCAATCAACGCTGTCATCATCTACTGAGGGTTTGTAGAGGGAATAGCCTGCAACGGTAGTAATGGCTTGTAAATAGGTATTACTGAATTGTTCTTTTTGTTGGCTAATGTCCACTTTGATCAGCTATTTTGCCTCAGCAAGTTAAGAGTCAATCATAGAATCTTGATAGGCTTT
>JBAUJE010000392.1:0-12191 GCA_049683475.1 Coleofasciculaceae cyanobacterium
TATAGCTCTCAGGCAGGAACAAGATTCAGGAAATTTTGTTCTATTAATTTAACTTGGCGATCGCCATAACCAAACTACCTTCTATATATGAAACCAGTTAGTCATTGGCTCAAATCCTTGGCAATACTGAGTTTAACCGTGATCGCCACGGGAACTCCTCTAATTTCGAGCAAATCTTGGGCTACAACAGCAGATCTAGCCCAAGATGTAGATTCTGTCGAAATCCTCGTCCCTGCTCCTGAGCTACAAAAGTCCCGGTCGATAAACATCCCTGTTCCCCCTCCGGAAAGGCGAGATGATCGCATTTGTGAGCAGTTTCTCCAACCAGCTCTCGATACGATCATCGAGAGTCCTTCCTTTGCCGGAGGAAAGTGGGGTATTCTCGTTACTTCCCTGTCTAAGGAAAATACTTTCTACAGCCGTAACGCCGATCAATATCTTATTCCTGCTTCCAATGTTAAATTGTTGACTACAGCCGCAGCCCTGCAAAAGTTTGACTCAAGAACCTCTATTGGCTCCAAGTCTTTAAGAGAATGGGTGAATGTAACTAATTTAAACAGCAATAACTACTACGCCAACACCCTACTAAGTCGCGTAGGAGGTTCTCAAGTAGCCCGAAATATTTTGACACGGTTGGGAATTGACCCAAAAAGCTATCGACAGGCAGATGGTTCCGGTTTATCTCGACAAAATGTAGCAACCCCTCGTGCTTTAGTAAATACCCTTAAAGCAATGAGTTCTGCTCAAGGTAGAGAGGTTTTCTACGCTTCCTTACCTGTAGCAGGGGTAAGTGGCACTCTGAGAAATCGGCTGCGCCTCACCCCAGCACAGGGAAGAGTTCACGCTAAAACAGGCACTTTGAGGGGAGTTCGTGCCCTTTCTGGATATCTGGATCATCCAGACTATGGAGTTATGGTTTTCAGCATCATGGTTAATCAGCCTTCCCAGTCAGGTGCCGTCTTGGTAGGTGCAATTGACGATATTGTCTTGAGACTAGCACGGCTAACCCCCTGTAGATAATATTGCAGTCTGTGCAGACACTGCTCAATCTAGGACAAATGCCTGTAACAATGGTATGAATAAAAACCATTCCATGAGGTTAGCCTGTGTCCCAAGTCGGTTCTAATCAGCCAATTAAAAGTGCTGCTGAATTACTCAAAAGATACGCTACAGGGGAGCGAGACTTTAACATTGCCCGTTCGCGAGGAGCAAGCTTGAATGAAGCTGATCTAGAGCAAGCGGATTTGAGAGGAGTAGGGCTGTTTGGGGCTGACTTAAGAAGAGCAAATTTAGGCAGTGCTAACTTGAGTGGAGCAAATTTGAGCGGAGCTAACTTGGGTAGAGCTGATCTCAGTGGCGCTGACTTAAGAGGAGCTGACTTGGGAGTGGCTAATCTAGGGGAAGCGAACCTGGGTAAAGCTAATCTTAGAGAAGTTTACCTAGCTGAAGCTAACCTTAGTGGTGCTAACCTTAGTGAGGTAAATCTCCGTCAGGCTAGTTTGATGGAAGCACTATTGAGTAAGGCTAATTTGGGAGGAGCCAATTTAAGTTGGGCTGACTTGAGGGGAGCTGAACTATGGGGAGCCTACTTGGGAGGAGCCTATCTCGAAGGCGCTTTTTTACGAGAAGCTGAACTTGGAGGTGCTGACTTAAGAAAAGCTTACCTCAAAGGTGCTGATTTGCGGGGAGCTTCCTATGATGAGAAAACTTGTTTTCCAACTGATTTCGATCCTCTCAAGGCAGGGATGCGAATAGGAAGCGGCATCGGGAGCAGATAATTAGCCAGTAAAAACTTACCTTTACCTTTGTAGGGGAACTAAACACCAAGAAAGGGCTATAATCAGCTCAACTGACTATTAACCAAGAGGCACTTTTAGAGAGAATTTTATGAACAGAGCTATATTTACTTGGCTAATTTCTGCTGGCAGTTTAGTCGCTTTTCTTTTAATTTCCCCTCCCGCAGATGCCATACCTTTAGTATCTCAGAATGTAAGTCTTTTGGTATCGGCATCAAATCAGGTTTATCTCAACAACCCAACTCAGGAATTAAGCTCGATTAAACGACAGAACAGCCCTAGCCTAGAGCAATTCGGGTGTAGTTGTGCCGCTTGCCAAAAAGCTTTGAGTCAGATGCAAGGTCAAATTGTGCTTTGATACTTTATCTGTTTTCTAACAAGCAAAAGAAAATTGCCTGGAAAGCTCCCTCTCAATAGGAAGGGGCTTTTTTAATTTACTCGCTTCAATCTCGGAATTCAAAATTCAGTTATGATTATCTTAACTTTAAGAATTAGATAAATAGTATAAGTAATACTTTTAATATCTGTCTTAAGTAGTAGACATATAAGCTAATAGATAGAGGAAATTCTGATTAAGTAGTAATCGGAAGTTATGTCATGGTATTTTTATGGGTTTTGGTTCTCATTGGTGCGGTGTGGGCTGCCCATTGGGGAGCAGATCACTTAGCTGAACCCCTCAAGAAATTACGGAAACAGTGGGGATTGACAGAAGCAGCAGGGGCGGCTTTCGTTGCCCTAGCAACAGCTAGTCCAGAATTTGGAACCAATGCCGTCAGTGCAATTCGCGGTCTTTCTGACATTGGACTGGGTAATCTTTTAGGTTCAAATATTATCTCTGTTCCGGTAATCGTTACCACCGCCTACATTGCCTCTCAATATGGTTCCGGTAGCAGAAAAGATAATAATCAACGCACTTCCAATCGTGCTGGTAGTAACCGTAACAATCAACGCAAAAAGCGGGTAATGCGTGTCAAACGAGAGGCGTTGACCGTTCAAGCACTCCCTTATTTAGCAGTTATTGCCCTAGCTGCCTTGCTAACTATGCCTAAACCTTGGCGTGGTCTTCAACCAGTTGACGGCTGGATTATGCTGGCAGTTTACTTTGTATACTTAGCACAGGCAATCTTACGCAAGCGTCAGAAGGGCAAAGAGGTGGAGTGGAGTAAAAAACAGATCACTTTAGCTTTTGCAGGGGTAGCTGTACTTGCCCTTGGTGCTTACTTTACTGTCACAGCTACAGAAAATATTGTCTCTGCTTTAGGCATTTCTGAGTTAATTGGTGGACTCTTCATTACATCAACAATGAGCATTGCACCTGAGGTCTTTTCCACTTGGAGTTTGGCAAAAAGTGGACAGGTAACTGCTGCGGCGACAGGGGTGATTGCTGATAATACAGTAACGATGACACTCGCCTTTTTTCCACTGGCACTAGCAACGTTGCCTATAGAAAATTTTCTGCTCTATTCTGTCAATCTGGGTTTTGTTGCGCTGCTAGGAGCAGTTTATGCTGCCTTAATTAAATTTGGATCAGAAGAACAGAGTTTTGAGCTTTGGGAGGTGTTAGTCCTTAATGCTGTCTACGTTGCTTATCTAGGAGTAATGCTCTTTGGTGTCCTCAATGTTATCTAAATTCATCAGGGTGAAAACCATAAGTTTTTAAGCTATATTATCTATGTATGAACAGATGCTCAGGTATTGAGCAAAATCCCATAACTAATTACAAGGAAACAGCTATGACAACTGCCACTCAAATGAAATGCGCTTGCCAATCTTGCCAATGTGTTGTTTCTACAGACTCAGCAGTAAAAAAAGACGGCAATTACTATTGTTCTGAGGCTTGTGCCAATGGTCACCCAGATGGTGCTGGTTGTGGTCATCCGGGCTGCAACTGCCACCCATAGGACTAAAAAGTTACCAAGAAACAAATCCAAGAGAACTTTTCCTTTGTTTCTTACTTTATTTTTGCCTTTTACCAGATTTGTAGTAAAAGGCATTTATTGCTTAGACCTCTGCCAAAGCTTAGTCATCCGACGTGACATTCCTGGTTCTGTCAAAATCCCTTGAGTCGGACTGAATAAGAAGGCTAACAAAAAAGTACTAAATATAACCATAACAATTGACGGGCCTGAAGGCAAATCTAGGTAATAGCTCAAATACATACCACTGACACTAGTACTTATGCCAATCGCAGAGCCTAATACCATCATCTGATGCAACTCCTTTACTAGTAAATAGGCCGTGATGGCAGGCCCGACAAGTAGAGTAATAACGAGGAGAACTCCCACGGTTTGCATACTAGCAATGATGGTCAGGGTAATGGCACAAACTAAACCAAAATACATTGTCTTCACTGGTAAACCAGAAGCTTGTGCTCCTAAAGGGTCAAAGGTATAAAATAGTAATTCCTTATAAAACAGTTTAGTTAAAAATAAAATAACTATTGTAATTGCCAAAGTTTGCCAAACATCACCTGATGTTACTCCCAAAATATCGCCAAACAATATCAAATTTAAATCAAGGCGATTAGTCTTTAAAACAGTAATTAAAATTATTCCTAAAGCTAGAAAACTTGTAAGAGTCAATGCCATTGCTACGTCTACTTTGACTCGTGATTTTAACTGAATTATTGCAACCAGCAAAGCACTGAGAACACCAGCAATAAATGCACCAATCGCAATATTAATACCAAAAAAAAAGGCAACGGATAGTCCCGGTACCACTGCATGGGAAATTACACCACCAATCATACTCATTTGTTGGACGATCACGTAGCTACCGACCACAGCACTTAAAATACCTAAGAGAACTGCAATGGCGATCGCATTACGCATGAATTCAAAGCTGAGAGGTTCAAGAAGCCAGTTCAGCATTTTATTAAAAAAATCAAGATAACATTATTTTTAACGATGGCAATTCTCTAATAAGTTTAGCCATTGACCATAAGCATTCTTGAGATTGTCCGCTGTTAACACTTCAGATTTAGAGCCGGTAGCAATTAACTGCTTATTCAATAATAATAATTGATCATAATTATCTAAGCTTGCCCCTAAGTCGTGGCTGATGACCAACAAAGTTTTGTCTTGATATTTGAGTTCCGTAAAAATCTCAAAAATAATTTCCTCTGTATTTTTGTCTATTCCAGCAAACGGCTCATCGAACAATAATAAATCTGCTTGTTGAGCAAGGGCCCTTGCCAAAAATACTCTCTGTTGCTGTCCGCCAGAAAGTTGGCAAAGCTGGCGATGACGATACTTCCATAAACCTACCCGTTCTAGGGCAGATTCTACAATTTCTCTCGATTGACGACTAGGTTGTCTTAACCAACCCGTCGCCACTGTACGACCCATCATCACTACATTCAAGACTTTAATCGGATAATCCCAGTCAATTTGCGATCGCTGAGGCACGTAGGCTATTCGCCGCAGTTGCTCTTTGAGTGGCCAAGAGTCAAACTTTACTACACCACTGGCAATAGGCACTAATCCTAGCATTGCTTTAACCAGCGTACTTTTGCCTGCACCGTTAGGTCCTAAGAGGCAGGTTACCTGTCCTGGTTTGAGGAAAAAGCTAATACCTCGAATAGCCCAGGTATCCCGGTAGGTTACCGATAAGTTGAAGACCTCAAGCATTCACCACCTATCCTTAAGAATGATTACGGTTATTATAGTCATGATTTTGGGACTGATAATAGTTCTCATTGAGTTGAGGAAGCCAAGGTCTAGTGACTTTTCTCTGTGTTGTTTACAGCCTTCAATCTTTTAATAATGATTATCATTATATCTAGAAAGGCACGAGTCTATCTTGCTTGCACTCAAATCACTAAGTCATTAAGGAGCAGAACATGCTGAAGCTTATACAACCACAAAGCCTTTGGACTAGCACAATAATGGTGTTAGCAGTAGGACTGACTAACTGTGGTCAAAGCAACAATAGTAATGAAATCGGCACTGCTATGGTAAGCGAAGGAGATAAGCCCACAGTAGTCGCTTCCTACAGTATTCTTTGTGACTTTACGGAAACAATTGCCCAAGAGACGGTTGATTTGAATTGTTTGATTGAGCCTGGTCAAAGTCCCCACGCCTACAAAACAACCCCCTCTGATCGCCAAGTTATGGAGAGAGCCCAACTAATCCTTTATGGTGGCTACGAATTTGAACCAAACATGATCGGATTAGTTAAGGCTACAAACACCCCAGCCCCTAAAGTTGCTGTCCATGAAGAAGCAGTTACCCAACCAATCTTGGGACATCACCATCATGAAGAGGAGGAAGAAGAACATGGTCGAGATCATGAAGCGACTGAACACTATGAAGATGAGAAAGAACCTGATTCCCATGTTTGGCTTAACGTGCAAAACGCCGTAGCAATGGTTGAGGTAATTAAGGAACATCTAGTAGAAGTTAACCCAGAAAAAGCTCAACTTTACACAGACAATTCCCAAAAACTCCAACTTCAATTGCAACAGTTAGATAATTGGGTTAAAGAGCAAGTTCAGACTATTCCAAAAGGGCAACGCACTATAGTTACAACTCACGATGCTTTGGCTTACTACACTCAGGCTTACGGCTTTGAAACTTCCGATTCTTTGCAGGGTCTTTCTGCTGAAGAAGTACCAACAGCAAGGCAAGTCAAGGAACTGGTGGAAAAGATAGAAACAGCAAGGGTTCCTACTATTTTTGCAGAGGTGACATCTAACGATAAAGTAATTGCCACTGTTGCCAGAGAAGCTAATGCTAAGCTCTCAGAGCAAGAATTAGTTGTAGATGGTTTGGGTAGAAAAGATAGTACAACAGGAACTTACATTGGCATGATGGTTCATAATACCTGCACCATCGTTGAAGGGTTAGGAGGTAAGTGCCAGTCTTTTCCTCTACCAAGAGTTGATTGACATCGTTCCACCTTTTTTAAGTCAGCGCAGGTATCATACCCTTGCTATATTGAGCAGAACACTATGCCAATGAGTTACGCTATCATGCAACGGTTGACTAAAATACTCTCGACAGAAGATAGCCAAAATAACCAAGCCTAGTTAATTTATTAGTTAGTTTAATAGTTTAAGTTCCAGCAAAAGTTAAAGACTCAAAATCCTCTCTGTCTATCTATGAACACGCTAGTCGGCAAAACCCTACAGGGTGGTAAATACACTCTAGACGAAGAATTGGGACGAGGTGGCTTCGGTGTCACCTTTAAAGCTACCCATCACTACTTAGGTCAAACAGTAGTGATTAAAACCCTTAATGAGTCTCTACATTTACATCCAGACTTTGCCCGCTTCCAACGCCTATTTCAGGATGAAGCACGACGATTGGCATTGTGTATCCATAGCAATATTGTTAGAATCAGCGATTTTTTCATCGAGGCCGGACTGCCATACATGGTTATGGACTATGTTGCTGGGCAGACTTTACAAAGCTTTGTCACTCAAGGACAGCCCTTAACAGAAGCCACCGCTGTTCATTACATAAGGCAGGTAGGGGAAGCACTAAAATTTGTGCATCAGAAGGGCTTACTCCACCGAGATATCAAACCAGAAAATATTATCTTGCGCGAAGGCAGCAATGAAGTCGTCTTGATTGACTTTGGCATTGCTCGAGAGTTTACACTGAACTCTGCTCAAACTCACACAGGGATGGTTTCTGAGGGCTATGCCCCTATTGAACAGTATCTACATAAAGAGAAGCGTACACCTGCAACTGATGTCTATGGTCTAGCCGCCACCCTCTATGCTCTTTTGACAGGACAAGTACCGACACCAGCAGTAATTCGCGATCGCCAACCAATGTCAGCCCCTCGTGAATTGCAACCTCACCTTAGTGCAGCAGTTAATCAAGCAATAATGCGAGGTATGGCAGTAGAAGCTCGTTACCGACCTGTCGGTGTAGAGGAATGGCTATCGCTGTTACCAGAACCTCAGTTTGAGCAAGACAATGTTACTTCAAACGGGTCTCATCAATCTACTCAAATGGGTTCAACCGTAGCCCTCAAACCAGAACAGCAACTTCCAGGAAATAAAGACCGACAAGCTGGGAAGGTTGACTCAAAACGTCGTTGGAGTTTACCCGTTTTAATTATTGGTATCGCTGCCATATCTACTGGTCTGTTAGCTGCCTTCGGAACTATTTTTTCTTCGTCTCGGCAGACAGAAGAAGTCGCACCAGTAAATCAGCCCTCGCCAGAAACCTATACTTTGCCCGCAATTGACAAAGATGTTGATGGTACACCGGAAGATGTAGAAAAAGTTGAAGAGGTAGAACCAGCGAAATCTAGTAGTCCTGCACCAGCTAATCAACCATCAGTTCGCAGGTCTTATCCCCGGCAATCTTCACCCGTAAAAAGGTCATCACCCTCCCCTGCACCAACAGTGGACTCGCCCTCACGCCAGCCGATAGATACCAACAACTCACCGGCGAAAAAACCATCTTTGCGCAAACCGATTGAAACAAACCCCGCAACAAATAGCCCACAACCAGAAGGGGAAATCAAACCAACACCGAACCCATCCTCTCAGTCATCTGACTCAGTAGTCAAAGACCAAACCCCTTCAGAAACAACTATCACGCCTCCAGCCCTTAAGCCTGAACAGCCCTTACCCCCACTAGAAGGGGTAATGCCCAAAAAAGAGGAATCTCCTCAACCGGAGGGTGAAAATAACTAACTTTTAGCTGCTAAGCACCTTTTAACCCTAAGGGGTACAATGGTTTGGCGTAATTTTTCTCCCCAATGTCTGTCAATAGTAAAACTTTTTATTATAATGGGGAATAGGAAGACATGGGGCCTTAATGGTTTCGACGTGTTGGCGAAAACCGACCCGTGATTCAGGTCGAGAGTGAGTCTTCTCTCGTAAATAACGGACTCAAAAACAAGTAACTGCGAACAACATCGTTCAATTCGCTCGTTGCAATAAGCCAGTGGCTGTTGCCTAAAAAAAACCTCTAGTCAGGTTCGAGCATTCGTAGTTTGACTCCGTTAAGGACTATGAATCTAACCCCAACGGATGCCCTGGTAAGTTTTCTTTGGTTGGCTTACTGGTTAAGATTAGACCAAAGCATCCTGTCATCCGGGATAATGGATGATCCCCGCCCTGAGGGCTAGACGGGCTATACCTGTGAATGATCGATAGGGGAATACCCAACGCGGACACGGGTTCAATTCCCGTAGGCTCCACTTTAAAAGCCATCTCCAAGAGGAGGTGGCTTTTGTGTTTATAACAGAAAGTGTGTTGGACGCTCAAAAAAATCCGATTCTAGTAAAGAGCAGGTAAGTTTTGGGATAAATTCCTTCTAAAATGACCATAATCCTCCGGATTTTTCCCTAGTTTTCAGAAAAGATTAGTTAGAGAGAGACCAAGCTACAGCAAGTTTACAGCTAAATTTTGATGGGTAGTCTAATCGCGCTCCCATCTTATTTTTCTGCTGTGGCTTAGTTTAGCAGTTTTACTAAAGCATAGAAACAAGAGAAAGCTCTATGGTGTTCCAACCCGCAGATGGTAATAGTTTTATTGACAACTCCACTATTGAAATATCCCATGAGGGATTGCGGTCTCTTCTGCGCCAGATAGAAGCTGAACTAATCAATAGTGAGGTTTACCGCCGCACAATGGCTGGGTTAGAGACAATCTTAGGAGAGGCATCTCAGACCGGTCAAATTTTGGTCAAAGCAGTAGGAAAAGAAGCTATTAAGTTAACCTTCCAAAATTTTATCAGGCAGTACAATATTGTTCCCGTAACTGCTGAGGGGAAGAACACAAAAAATGAAACAAACAAGGAGAAGGTAGACTCTTCTCAGGTAGAAGAAAATAATCAGACCGGGGCAGAATCAACCCCTGATCAAACTTATTCTTCAGCCACCCCAAATTTCTCAGAACTTTTAAATTCATCTCAGGCAACTAAGTCAACTAGTTCAAACAGGAAAAGGATTGACAGTACCAAAGCGAATCAAAAATCCCTAAGTAAACATAAAGAGGAAAAAAAAGAGGAAGAACTAGCTCAAGAGAGACAGGAAATTCTGCGTCAAATTGGTCAAAAATTGCGGCAGGCACGCCAAGCTAAGTTACTTAGCCTAGAACAACTTTATCGGCAAACCATGGTGCCAATTCACCAGATTGAAGCCCTGGAAAATAGTCGCCTAGCAAGTTTGCCAGAGGACATCTATGTTCGTGGTTTTATTCGTCAGATTGCCAATGCTTTAGGTTTAAAAGGTACTGAACTAGCTGCTTCCTTACCACAACCTAATCTGAAAAAATCCGTCATTCCCTCTTGGTATCGTGATTCTTCTCCAGCCTCAGGAGTTCAACTGAGTTCAGTTCATTTGTACTTAGGCTATACAGCCTTGATTGCAGGAGCAATAGGAGGATTAAGTTGGATGTCCAACCAACCGACAGCGGGGAATTCTTCAGAAATTGAGCCAGATATTGCTGTGCCACCATCTCTTGCTCCTCAAACTGAACATACTGAATCAAATAACAAGCCAGGACTACAATCTAACAACAACCGAATCAAGACTGGAGCTGATATTGCTCCGCCGGAATCACTACCATTTTAGACAATTCATGTAAACTCACCAAGGATTACCAACTAAAGCAAAAGCAGACCAGTAGTAAGGATGGGAAAAAACGCTGTTATCCTGTCTTGGTGAATCTGATGGAAAGGGAAAATTTTCTTGACTAGTGAGGAGTTCCCCTGCTTCAATACGAACCTTACCCTGGAGCATCGCTATTTGAGTACGTCGCAGCGCCTCAGCCTTGGTGGGAGCTTGCTGCAACTGTTGGTAAAACTCACTCATCAATCCCAACGTTCCTTGATCACTGACATACCACAGACTGGCTAGAGCTGATTTGACTCCCGCTTGTAACGCAAGTCCCGCAAAGCCTAACTCAGCCTCAGCATCTCCTATTGCAGTGCGGCAAGCAGAAAGCACCAATAACTCTACCGGCGGCTTCGTCCATCCCAAAGAACCTAACTTCTTGGGCGGTAACTTAACGTCCTCTAGCTGAATGTAGGATTTGTCTGCTTTACCTGGTTGGAACTGAGCATGAGTTGCTAGGTGAATAATGCCAAAGGGATTTATTGCCCGTTGGGACTTCAAATTATCCAAGGTAAAGTCTTGGTTGAGGAAAGATTTGCCTGACCAGATACTAGTAATATTATGCAGCTCTACCGGCACTGCTGGTAAAGAAATATTATTGCTAAATCGGCTTGCCCCCATAGCCAGAACTTGGGCATGTTTGATATTAGTGGGAAGAGTATCAGTCAAACTGAGACTAGGCATCAGACTGACACTGTAGCTTTCTACCAGAAACTTTTTGCCATCATGCAGGGCAGCCAAGGGTATCGTGCGTAAGCCAGTATCCATAATATAGGCTAGATTATTAATGCCGAGTTGTTGCAACTCCTTTTCTACAGGAGCTACTAACCATTGATACATCTGTTGAGCTGGCGCTAAGTAACCAGTTTGGTCTCGACGATCAGTAACAGCATTGCGAAACTTCTGGGCTGTTGCAATCACTTCTGCTCTAGTAACGGAAATTGACCGGCGAATTGGTTTACCCTCTGCTGTAACTATAATCAGCTCTAGGCGATCGCTTGGTTGAGTAGACTGAGAGCGTAACGAGGAAGGTACAGGACTACCGAACTCCTCTTCCCCTGAACTCAGTTCGTCCGAACGCGTTGGGGTAGAAACAAATAGAGCATAAATAACTGCTGGCTTAACGCCGGTGGCATCTTCAACGTTTTGGAGAATTCTACGTGCTTGGCTGAGGGTAGTGCCTGACACCTCGTCAAGTCCAAGATACCGTTGAAAATCGCGGCTGAATGACTCATCTGTAGTCTCTATAGCTCTAAAAGTGTCATTTTGAGTTAACAGTAACTCTGGCGAAATTGGCAAATCAACACTTGTCGAGCCAGTGGAGAAGCTGGGAGATAATATAGCTTTTGACCTTGAAGTTGAATTAGGGGTTGAATCTCTGGCTTGCTGTGCTGAGGGTACTAGAGTTGGTTCACTCACGGAAACCCCTGTTGGCGGTGCTGAACTTGAATCAGAATCAGAGCCAAGCTCTGCTGAGGGTACTAGAGTTGGTTCACTCACGGAAACCCCTGTTGGCGGTGCTGAACTTGAATCAGAATCAGAGCCAAGCTCTGCTGAGTGTTCTGGAGTTGGTCTTGCTGGTGAGCCTGACTCAATACCAACAACACGTACATCACCGTCTGTATAGGTAAAGAGATACGACTGATCCTCTCCAAGACTAAAGTTAAGGTCGGTTATATCTGGTAAGTTTTGAGAGTTACCGGCATTGGTTGCGCTGCGGACGGTGATGGAGCTGTTAGTGAGAGAGGAAGTGTTAGTATCTAAGCCGTCGATATGAAACAGGTTTCTGACTATACTCTCAGACACGAATGT
>JBAUJE010000393.1:0-2101 GCA_049683475.1 Coleofasciculaceae cyanobacterium
AGATTAGGGATGTGGGCAAAAGAGCAAGAAATCGCCGTCACCGTCGGGGAAATTATTGCAGAAAATTGGGTGAATAGCAGCCGCTACCTAGAAGCCCAGGAATTATGCCGAGAAATTCTCCAATTAGGAGAAAACTACCGGATTTTGGGAACCATTGCCAGGGCTGAAACAACTCTGGGTTTTGTCGAGGATGCGTTGAGGCATTATCAAACAGCTTTGCAACTTTGTCCAGAGGATGATTTAACGACAAAAGCCGCCACTCTGCACAACATGGCAGGATTAAAAGCCCAACAGGGAAAGATACAAGATGCGATCGCTCTTTACCAGCAATCCTTAGAAATCACAGATTCCATCAAGGATGTGGGAGGGAAAGCAGCAACTCTGGCGAATCTGGCTTATTGGGAAGGGAAAAGGGGAAATAAAACCCAGCAATTAGAATTAAACTTGGAAGCAGCGCAAATCTTCGGCCAAAGCCGCGCTTACATTGATTTACGTCTAGTATTGAAGAACTTAGGCGTTACCGATGAAACCAAGGGAATTATTTACTTAGCCCAAGCTGTCTGGCTATGTCTGGGGGTGCAAGTACCTTTGACAGATACAGTAGATACTTTTACGTCAATGTACCAATTAGTACCTAAAGCTGGTGCAATGAAAGCATTGTTGGGTACGGCTGTGATGTATTTATGTCAGATTCGCGGTGCTGAACATCCGCAGTTAGAGGAGTTGCAACAGCGTAGTGGCGAGATTTTGTCAGGTGCGGCGCAGGCACAGGGGATTGAGACACAGGAAGCATTTGATAGTTGGATTGTACAGCAACGATTGAATGACCCTGAATATTTTATGCCGCGATTAGTTGAGAAGTTAGAGGAAATAGTCGGCGATGGTTGGCTGTTTGAGAGATTTTAGGCAAATGTAGGGAAAAAGGCGTAGGGTGGGCAGTTTCTACTGACAGCCAGTTTAGTCAATCTACCTCAATAACTGCCCACACTACAATTCTAAATTCTAAATTCTGAATTCTAAATTCTAAATTCTAAGGCGTAGGCGTAGGGTGGGCAGTTTCTACTGACAGCCAGTTTAGTCAATCTACCCCATGTAACTGCCCACCGGACAATTCTGACAATTTAAAGAGTATCCAGGACTCTCTAGAGAGTAAAAAAGACTCATTAAAGTAGAGACGCAAATTTTGTTTCTCTACATTTCTCTTGTGTCAGCCAAAACAATATGATAAAGTATCTTTGTTGCAACCGCAGCCCAGTAAAGAAGCCAGCCTGATAGATTGAAGGACCTCCAGGCTGGCTCTGGCTCCCGTTTACACAAAGGAGACAACTTAATTATGACTTATCGGGATAACCTCAAGCCTTGGGCCATAGCTCGTCTATTGCCTAACAAATTGCAATGGGTAATTATTGCCCGTTATCGCAACCGTTCCGACGCGGATGGACACCTGCAACTCTTGCGGCGACGAGTCCCCCAAATCCGTTTTCATATTATCTGGGACTTATGCGATCGCTCTTTGCTCAAACCTGAGTTCGAGGAACCTCCTCTCAACAGTTTTATAAGCAAGGAAGCCAGAAAAATGGATTAATTAAGTAGGGGCATGAGCAGCAACGCAAATGCCCTTCTTGGCAAATGCACCCTTTGAAAGGTCGAGGGTGCAGATTTGCCAGCCCTGCTTGCTGCTCTCCTGAAAAAAGAAGCCTCAATTCGGTATGATTATCTAGTCTGGCAATTAATAACTTCGCGTCGGGCGAGGGGCTGAATTGACAGAAAATATGGCACTATATACAACATATACCGTCGGGCGGATGGAAATTCAAGCTTGAGGATTACGGAGCATACCGTAGACATGAGCGCGTAAGACCAGTAGTAGGGGAAACCTGAACGGCAATGCTCAGCCCAAGAATCCCTCGAAACACTCGACGGGAGCGTCAAGTAAGGTTGTCGTTTGACACTTGCCAATAAATTAAACTGTTCATAACTTTGGGAGATACTAAGTAATGCTAACCCTCAAGATTGCTGTATATATTGTTGTCGGTATCTTTGTTAGTTTATTCATCTTTGGCTTTTTGTCCAACGATCCAGCTCGTAACCCTAATCGTCA
>JBAUJE010000394.1:0-2091 GCA_049683475.1 Coleofasciculaceae cyanobacterium
GAACAGCGACTAGCCGCTCGACAGTTTCGGGAAGCCGATGAACTGACCCGTCAGGCATTTGCTCAGGTGGTTGCTGGTACTAGTAGCTGGTCTGAGGTAGAGACAGCTATTGCCCAGTTTTCCTGCCAAGATTTACGGCACATTAATCGATTTTGGCAAGATGCCAGCAATGGAAAATTTGGCATTATGGGTCAAGCTGAACTCTGGCATCAATTAAAAGCAAATCCCAATCAAGCAACTTCTTTAGCAGCCTATCAAACGTTTACCGAACAAATTGGTTGGGCTAGCCTCGGTGAGCAACCGTGGGATTATCGTCACCGAATTTTGGAGGAACTGACCTTTGATTTAAGCGCACCGAGGGGTCATCTACCGGCTTTGGGCGTTTGGGGTGTAGGTCGTTGGCCTGAAGGTGTCATGGGACCGCCTCCAGGTGCACCGATAGACATAGGAGGCTGGGATGTAGTAGCTAGTCGTGCAACTGAGTGGTGGAAACGCGCTCAGATTTGTCAACGCTCTTGAGCCGATTGAGTCTCAGTTGTCTGAGATTAACTAGAAGTGATTTCGCAAAATTATTTGATTAAATGGCAAGCTGTAGTAGTTGGTGGATAAATTTAGAGTCTTGCGATCGCTAGATAAAATTCCTAATCTCTTCCCCCACTGCTTCTGGATACTCCTCATGAATTCCCAAAGTTCCAGGTAATTGAACAGTTTGCACTTGTTCTAACTCCGCCATTGCTTCCATTTCTGCTTTAGACTTTGGCGGTGCATTTTCTGCCAGTATGATTAACACGGGCATAGATGCAGAAGATAAATAACTCAAAAACTCCTCTCTGTTACTAACAGGATCGATTGCACCAGTAACAAAAGCAGCAGGGGCATATCTTGCACCGTTTTTCGAGGTAATTAGGTGTTTTTGAGCGATAAATTCGGGAGTTAATTTAGTTTCATCTACATAGACGTGACGTTTATACATTAAGCGCAGGAAAGATGGTGTGGTGTTGAGATAGTAAAGAGTCTGGCCCAGAATTGGCGATCGCACCATATTCTTAACCCCATTTCTCACCCCCTCAGGTAAACCCATTACTCGCAATGGTCCTTGCCAAGTGGGAGCGACTAAAATAAGTTTAGATACGATACCTGGTTTATCTTTTGCTAGTTGTAAGGCGTATCCAGCAGCATGACCCGCAGCAATCATGATAATTGGACGATTAAAAACCCCTTGCACAAAATCTTGCAATAACTGATGGCATAAAGCAGGAGTGTAATCTACAGGGGGACATTCTGACTCACCAAAACCCAACCAATCTAAGGCAGTAACCTGATACTGAGAAGCTAATGTTTGGGCAATACCTTTCATTTCTCCTCGACTAGAAACGGTACTAAAAGCAGGAAGTAATAAAACTGGGTTTCCTTGTCCGATGGTTTCGTAGATAACTTGATATTGTTTTCCTTGCCAATTCCAGTTGTAGCGATTTACTAGACCGTTAATGCCAGCGTTAATGGTAGTGGGAGAAGAAGTTCCTGTCTTCATAGTTAGGATGATAACTCAACTTCAGAAATCTCTGTTAATTGTGGCCGTGAGTTGGCCCTTACTGCGCGAAACATACCAAATCTGCAAAGACCTGTACCGAATGCGAGGCGCATTAGTAGCAAGGTCGGTACTTCCCGCAACGATTTGATAAACCCCGATAGACCCAAGCGAATAAACCCTTGAGGTCTAACTACTCCCTGCCAAATTGAATCTAGCCAAGAAGGAAGCGTTTCTTTTGTCCAATCTGCTGTTACTACTTCACCTTCTACTAATCCAGTTTCTGCTATTAGTTCAGAAAAGCCTTCGATACTAGAAAAAGCCGGATGTGACCATTGGTCTAGGAGTTGGCGCATTACTGGTTTTTCCCAAAAATTGAGAGGTAAGGCGCGATCGTCTCGCTGATTCCAGTCAGCTACAACTAAGACTCCACCAGGCTTTAATACCCGCATCATCTCTTGAGCATACTTGGCTTTGTCCGGCATGTGGGGGCCAGCTTCAATTGACCAAACTACGTCAAAACTAGCATCGGGGAAAGAGAGTGCTAGGGCATCATCTACCTT
>JBAUJE010000395.1:0-4701 GCA_049683475.1 Coleofasciculaceae cyanobacterium
GTTGAAGTTGAGTTAGTTTTTTTGAGGGGTGGGTGGTTATTAACCAGATGCAACTAGTTGATAGTATTACCACAGAAAAGCTCAAGAAGTTGGTTAGGCTGTTGCTTACTTTGATGTCTACTAGGAGGCTGGCTAAAGAACCAAGCATTAAAAAGGCTAGAGGGATTTGGTTTATTTTCTCTTTCCAGGAAAAGTTTCTGGTTGTAATTACCCTTGAAGATATGGTGGTCATGGTTGCTAAACCTTTAGATATGAATGCCCTACAGTAATCTGTTCCTAGTATAGTTAGCATCTTACTTAGGAATGACTTAAATATACCTATTTTTGGGCTAAATGCTATTTTTGATTTAAAGAGTATAAAAAACTAAAAGCAACATGCATCCTAAAGATAGAGGATTACGACTATTGTCTGTTATTTAATTAAACGCATAAGTAGACCCAGTAAGGGCTAGGGAGGAATCTTAAGGAATAGTCAATGGATAGCTGTTGCGCTCTAAATATAGATAAGCACAGCTGTTACTAGGTGTGTAAAAACTACCCAAATAGTGCAAAAACATCTTTTCTTGCACTATCTCTATCACAAGATAGAGTCTAATAAAATCAAGCAAATACTGCAAAAGCTTTGGCAAGAATCAAGGTGCAATAAGCTCATTATCCGGTTAGGTTAATGCACTCTAATTCACTCGATTGCCAATCAACTAAACCTATAGTTAATCATATAGGTTATGCCAGATTCAGTACTGTGAATCAAAATTTTGAAAATCTCAAGTTGGTTCTCAAAAAAGCAGGGTGCAGCAAGATTTTTTCTGACTGCACCTCTAGTGCTAAAACAGAGCGACCAGGCTGGCAGCAGTTGATGGAATACATACAACCTGGTGATACGCTAGTAGTAACAGAACTCAGCCAGATGACGTATTCACTGATGCATCTGCTCGAAACTGTGAAGATGCTTTCTGAGCGTGAGGTGGACATCGTCTCACTACGCGAGAACATTGATACTTCCACAGCAAGGGGGCAATACTTCCTGTCTAGTGTGAGCGCTATTGATCAGATGGAACGTGAACTCAGGGCTGAACGTGCAGCAGTTGGTAGAGCCTCAGCTAGGGCGCGTGGACGCAATGGCGGTAGACCGCGCACTGATCCGGAAAAGTTGGAGCAGGCAAGAATTATGTACGAGAACTCGAATCAGACTGCGGCCGAGGTGTGTCAAGTTACGGGTGTTGGCAGACGTACATTTTTTGCCTATATGGCCCAATGTCGTAAACAGCAAGAGTCGGCTAACTAAGCTGTCATACATTTTTGTCGAACAAACAACCGAAGAATTTCTTGTTCTTTCTGGTTTGGGAACGCACTACCTTGGTTAGCTCTTGATTAACGCCTTCTTGGTTGGTTGAGAGTACTTGGTGCTTCTGCACTCGATAGCCATTGAGGGTTTCATGGACAACGAGTTCGTCTTGCACTTGTTGAGGAAGTGTATCGCGGTCGCCTCGCCTACCATCGTGGGCACGGTATAAACCCTTAGCACCTGTACCAAATGCTTCGATATACATGGCATTTGTAGCCTGTGCAATTCCGTTACGGTCAGCTCCCTTATCATGCAGTGCGTTGGTGAATACTTCCCGACTGGCAAGACGCTCAGACTTACCACCTGGCTTGCGTAACTGTGACTGTTTGCTCGTTTTCTCTAACTGTGGTTTCGGTGATGACCCGAATAGATTGAGTTGTTGGGCTGATGTATCCTCGTTTTTCTCCCGCTTCCGCCGTGGCATAGACTAAACTCCTCACATCCTCAAGCTGTACCCGTCGATTGCAACCATACCCGTAAATCTGCTCGAACCCGTTAGTCAGCATCTCCCAGCCATCGGGGAAGAGGAGAAAGGCATCAATTACCTTATTTACCAGGTGCCACCATCCCTCATGCTGAGGGCAGAGGATGAGGTAGGTTTCAATCAGTGTTTTATCATCATCGTTAGCATCATAGATTACATGAGCCAGCATCTGAGCAAAAACTGTTTCCCAGGTTGACTTAAGCCTTAAATCCCCATACTTCCGCGCCTCATCCTTGAAAGCCTGATCTGTATTAGGGGTGTAGGCGCGGTTGAGGTGGTGTATGGTCTGCCAGCTACGGTATGCCTGTTCCTTAAGTTCGCATAGTTTCATATTGTCTTACGGTAGCCGCAGCAGAGATAAAACCTGATTGAGATTGCCACGTTTCTAGAAACGATTGCCTACCGATTTTACCTCTTCAGTCCGAGATTCGGGGCAGAACTCTTCCCCGACTCCCGACTCCCGACTCCCGACTCCCTTCCCTCCTTAGAACCAGTAACTTGTTCAGCTTGAAAGTATTGACAGAGCAATGGCACCACATTATCAAACCACCGCAGCTGCGCTCCGCTCCAGGCATTTGTTTTGCTAGTTGCTAACATGGCTCTGCCGTATTCCTTGCCCTTATCTGTGAGCTTTCGCTCCCTTGAACCTGGTTTTGCCCATTCCTGAATGCCCAATTCATGCAGGGCAGAGTTAACTTGAGCCGCTGTAATTTTGCGCTTTAGCTTAGACGATACTTTCTCGGCTACCTGGGAAGCAATCATACCACTGGATGAAGAAGCATCATTAGTGGCGATGAGTTTCTGGGCTTCTGTTGCTGCTTCTGCTAGAGTAGGAAATTTGCTGGCAAGAATGTTGAGTTTCCAGCTGGCGATCGCCTTTTGGTCAAGTCCAGCTTCCTCTAGCCATTTGGCGATGAGGCTCAAGCTTTCATCTAACAGTTGCAGTTCATGGGAGTTTGGTAGCTCATTCCCTGCTGGCAGAGTAGCAATAGCTGCTTCAATATCTTTGGGGTAGGGCGGGTTTGATTCTTCTTGAACAGATGCTACTTCTATATTGAGTTCACTGATGGGGGTGGCTTCGGCGGCTGTGACTAGGGCAGAAGCTATGGCATTTCCTGATTGAGCTTGATGCTGCCAGTAAGCTAGGGCGGCTTCCCAGGATGAGAGAGCCACAGGTCTTGGTTTATCTGGCACAATGGCACTAACCGTGGGTGGCAGTTCCTGCTCATGGCTCTTGCAAAACTTTTGGGCAGAGCCTTTGCTTTTGCCCACTACTTCACCAATTTGCCTGTGAGTAAATAAAAGACGTTTGGTTTTCTCTTCGGCAAGTTGATAAGCTTCTATTTCTATGTCTCCCAGTTGGAAGCGAACTGCTATAGCTTGAGCTACCATATTCAGCCGTTTAATGAATTCCTTCTAATTTTAGTTAAGCACTCCTGACGTAAAAGCCAGCGAGGTCTGAGTTACTGGTATTGCCACCCACCTTTCTCCTCATGAACCGGAGTTAGGTACTTATTGACTACCTTTGTAAGTAGATGACCAACCAAACAGCTTTCGCAGCCGCTGGGAAGGGTTGAATTTGAACACCCACTGCTTTTGAGTTGGGTGTACGTAAAAGGTGCCAAAGTTTCGCAAGGAAACACTCTCACCGCGTTTGAGAGACTCGTAGATTTCTTCTAGGGTGGCATCAATAATGTCTTGCACCCCACCCGTTCCTTTGACCACTCGGTTTGAGACACGGCGTATCAGTTCTTTTTTATCAATCGACATATCGAAAACACCTTTTCCTTCTGATGAGTTAGGGAACGACCCCGGAAGAAATTTTGCTATTTTTTCTTGGTCTGAGTATGGTAGTCTCAAAGCATAAAATCTTGTTTTTACTTTACTAGAATCTTCTAAACTAGATGCCAGAATCTTCTAAACTAGCAACTGTCTTGGCAGTAGTTTGCCTTTCTGGTGGCAGCGGGAAGTCAACCTCTGTGCTGAATTTGGCTACCATGCTCTCTGAGAAAGGTAGGACTCTAGCTATTGATTTTGACCCCCAAGGGAATCTGACTCAGTGGTTGGGGTGGACTGATTTGTCAGAAGATGCGACGGTAGCTGAGACAATTTTGCCCGATAGCGATCGCTTGTTGGTTAAAGAGGTCATCAAGTCACCAGTTAATGAAGAACGTCTTGGGCGCTTGCTATTAGCTCCGGCTGACTACAGTCTGTCTAGGGCTGCTGATGCCATCATCATGGAACCGGGGAGAGAACGCTTCCTGAAACGGGCGTTGAAACCAATTCTTGATGATTATGACTTCATTGTCATTGACTCTCCCCCGGCTAAAGGGATTTTGACCTACAACGCCATACTGGCAGCAGATTTCTTAGTCATTCCTACTGAATGTACGAATAAAGGTGTTGTTGGAGCTGTTAGTAGTGTGGTTCTGGTTAGGGAATTGGAGGATCTTGATTTTCAAGTCCCTAAGATTCTGGGAATCATACCCACCCGCGACCAATGGGCGGGAGCTAATCAAACCCGTATGTCTAAAGCGGCGATAACAGCACTCAAGGAGTCACTTCCTGGGATGCATATTTTCAGTTCAGTTCGCCAAAGCACGACAGTTCAGCGGACTAATCATGTGGGTTGGTCGTTACAAGAGGCTGGAGAGTCGTCTCTTGCAAAAGCTTATTTAGAAGTTGTTGATGCACTATTGAAAGCAAAGGTTCATGGCTAGTTCTAAAAAAAAGTTGCCTACTGGTCCTATTCGTATTGATGCCCCTGTCTCTAAGAAACCAGAGATTGCGCCTTCTGATGATGCTTCTACTGTCGAGTCGAGTCTGGAAAAGGAACAAACGGTTAAAATGCCAGAAACTAGAAAACAAGATT
>JBAUJE010000396.1:0-2500 GCA_049683475.1 Coleofasciculaceae cyanobacterium
CGCTTTTTTTTCAAAGAAAATATAGCAATTCTCATTGAGCTTTGCTGTAGCTGTTCCCTATTTCTTTTTGCCCATTCCCCCTCAACGAACCCTAGAACCTTAGTTGATGTGCAAGAATCAAGTATATTGTTGCTGCGCTTTTGCATTTCTGAGGTAAAGTCGCATGAACTTGGGTTTAAGACAGACAGTTGGTGGACGCTATAGAATTATCAGTCAACTGGGACAAGGTGGGTTTGGTCAAACCTTCCTTGCTCAAGACCAACACCTCCCTGGTAACCAACAGTGTGTGGTTAAGCAGCTTAAACCTCAAGCTACTGACCCCTTGACTTTGCAGACGGCAAGACGTTTGTTTGATACAGAGGCTCAAGTCCTTTATCGCCTGGGGGTTCATGAGCAAATCCCCAGACTTTTTGCTTACTTTGAGGAAAATCAAGAATTCTATCTAGTGCAAGAATTGATAGAAGGAGAAGATTTAACTCATGAACTAATAGCGGGTAAAAAACTGGATGAAAAGCAGACGATTTCTCTACTAAAAGAAATTCTAGAAATCCTGGAATTTGTCCATCAGCAAAACGTAATTCATCGTGATGTTAACCCCGGCAACTTAATCAGACGTAAGCAAGACGGCAAACTGGTTTTGATTGACTTTGGTGCTGTAAAACAAGTCAGCACCCAGTTAATTAATCAGGGACAAACCAACTTTACTGTCGTCATTGGCACTCCTGGTTATTTACCCAACGAACAAGCTAATGGCAACCCTAGATTATGCAGTGATATTTATGCTGTTGGTATATTAGGGATTAGTGCTCTTACGGGTAAGTCTTCTCAGGCTTTAACCCCTGACCCAGATACAGGTGAAATCAGTTGGCACCATCAAGCCTCTGTCAGTCCTGAGTTAAGCAGATTATTAGACAAAATGGTCTGCTACGATTTCCGAGAGCGCTACCAATCGGCAACTGCGGTCATACAAGCACTTAAAGACCTGGACAAACCGACCAAGGTAACTTTAGCTATCCTATCTCGAATCTCACCTCCACCCCTTTTTACCCAACTAAATATATCTTTACCGTCCCTACAGACAAGTTTAATCTCCCTTAGTCTGATTGGTTTTGCAACTGCCCTCGCAATTTCAGCAGTTAATCTAGTTAAATCTGCCAATGCCACGGATTTATACCAACGGGGAGAAACTCTCTTACAATTAAAGCGTTACGAAGACGCTCTTAGTGCCTATAACCGAGCAGTTCAACTCAAACCAGAATATGCCGAAGCTTGGAACGGTCAAGGCAATACTTTAGCAAGTCTCAAGCGTTACGATGAAGCCCTAGAAGCTTACGATCAAGCCATTGAAATTCAACCAGATTATTTGCCTGCTTGGAATGGTCGTGGCAAAACCTTGGCACTAATGCAGCGTAACGAAGAAGCAATTGATGCCTTTGACGTAGTAATCCGCATTACCTCTAATTTAGTTGGAACCTGGGAAAAGCAAGACAAAGAGCAGGTAGCTATAGCCTGGAATGAGCGTGGTAATACGCAGATGAAGTTGCAACGCTATTCTGCCGCGATCGCTTCTTTTGATAAAACCCTAGAATTACAACCAGACCACTTCCTAGCTTGGAGTAAACGTGGTTGGGCATTTCACAACCTACGCCAGTACAAAGAAGCTGTTGCTTCCTATGATAAAGCTTTAGACTACAAACCTGATTCTTCTCAATCTTGGTATCAGTTAGGCAATGCTCAAATTAACTTGGGTAAGTATACAGAAGCCGTGGCATCTTATGAGAAAGCCGTTCAATTTCAACCTGATTTCTACCAGGCATGGTTTAGTCAAGGCCATGCTCTGATTAAATTAAACCGCTACGAAGAGGCTGTTAATTGCTTTGATCAAGTTCTTGAAAACCAACCTAAAAACTACCAAGCTTGGTATAGTCGTGGCTGGGCGTTGCATAACTTAAATCGCTACGAAGAGGCAGTTTCCTCCTACGAAAAAGCAACTCAATTACGACCTAATTCTGGCCAAGCTTGGTACAATCGCGGCAATGCCCTCTACAAATTGGCAAGATACCAGGAAGCTCTGACTGCCTACAACAAAGCCTTACAAAATCAACCCAACTACTACCAAGCTTGGTACAGCCACGGCAATACCTTAGTTAGTTTGCACCAATATCAACAAGCGGTTGAATCTTACAATCAAGCAATTCGCTACCAACCAAACTACAAAGAAGCTCGAAAGGCACGGGACAAGTTACAAAAGCTCTTAGCCGAGAAACAGTCTCAAGTAGAAGAAGAACAGCAAGAAGAGGAACAATTAGAGCGTAGAGGACTTTTACGTCAACTTAGTTCCAAGCTAAAGGGGAACGATACAGGCGGTGAGGGAGTGAGAAGATGAAGAAATATGTTTTAAAAATATCCCCCCCATTACCCCTTTACCTCCTCAGCATTTTTTCTTTGGTGGTTGTTTATTTAGAAATTGTGTAGTTGGCCACTTTAGAAAGCGAAGCCG
>JBAUJE010000397.1:0-9936 GCA_049683475.1 Coleofasciculaceae cyanobacterium
TGAAACTTTCTACACCAAGAATATTCTGCTCAACGAGGGTATCCGTGCTTGGATGGCACCCCAAGACCAACCTCACCGCAGCTTTGAGTTCCCTGAGGAAGTTCTTCCTCGTGGTAACGCTCTGTAACACTCAACTAACTGAGTTAAAGCTTAGTTTAGGTTAATAGATTCAACCCCTGCCTGATGGTGGGGGTTTTTTTTGGAGAGCGATTGCTATAGCGTTTTCTAGTTGAGCAACTTCTCCAGCAAAAATGGCAAAGATTCGATTAGAAAATATTACCCGCAAGTTTGAAAACTTCAGTGCCATTGAGAACATTAACTTTGAGGTTCCAGATGGTAAATTCTGGGTTTTGGTCGGACCGTCTGGTTGCGGTAAATCGACAATTCTGCGAACGATTGCTGGTCTAGAATTAGCAACTGAGGGAAATCTTTACATTGGAGATACTTTAGTTAATCAGATTCCTGCAAGGCAAAGGGATGTGGCAATGGTTTTCCAGAACTATGCCCTCTACCCTCATATGACAGTGGCAGAAAATCTCTCCTTTGGTCTGCGGATGCGTAAAGCTGACAAAGCTACCATTGAGCAACAGGTGAAGAAGATGGCAGATTTGCTAGATCTTTCTTCTTTATTAGAGCGTAAGCCCAAGCAACTATCGGGGGGACAACAGCAACGAGTAGCATTGGGGAGAGCTCTGGCCCGTGAACCAAGAGTTTTTTTATTGGATGAGCCTCTTTCCAATCTTGATGCCCAATTGCGGGATGAAACGAGAACTGAGATTAAACAGTTGCATCAGCATGTTGGCATTACGACCATTTATGTCACCCACGACCAAGTCGAAGCAATGACCCTAGCTGACCAGATTGTAGTCTTAGATGATGGTCGGATTCAACAAATTGGCCAACCTCAAGCAGTCTATGCTCAACCAGCAAACCGTATGGTAGCCACTTTTTTAGGTAATCCACCGATGAATGTTTTTAGAGCAACTTATCAGGGCGAGGTATTTGAAGCGGGTAATCAGCTTTTGCTCTGTAATAATCAAATTCGTGACAGATTACAGGGTTATCAGGGACAGACAGTTGATGTGGGGATTCGTCCAGAGCATTTAGAGATGGTGGAATTAAACAACCAGGAAGATGCTCAAGAGGAAAGTCAGCTGATGATAGAAGTTAAAGTGGTCGAACCACTGGGACGAGAGACTTTAGTCCGTGGTACTTTGCCCGATTCAGAGATAGAGTTATCTGTGATAGGTGATGCTATGACGGCGTGGATATTGGGCGATCGCATAGGGGTTAAACTTAAGCTTGACCAGCTGTTTGTTTTTGACTCCCTCACTGGTCAAGTTCTTTATCCTGACAAGGAGCTTAAGGATTGACGATGTATTCAGAAGCTTGGGCATTGTTAGGAAGTTTCTCCAGCTTATTTTGATAAACTAAAGCCTGGTAAATTAAAGCGCTGGCTTCCCCCCGGCTTAATAAACCATTGGGATTAATAAGATTGGGATTAGGATAGTTGACAACAACACCGGCTTGGGTAGCTGCGGCTATTTCGTCCATAGCCTCTTTAGGAATCTGCTTGGCATCTTCATAGTGAGATTTGAGAAACTCTGAGGCTGAGGGAGTAGAAGGGGTGCTTTGACTCTGGGCTACTGTTGGTTGAGAACCTTGGGCTGGCGGAGTTGGAGGGGGTGATGCTGCTTGCAAGAAAGGCTGCATCAAAGCTGTCGTTGCTAGGGGAAATACCAAACGGTTTTTTGCGGCTCTAGGTTTTTGGCTTCTCTGACTAGGTGAAGCCACTTGGGCTTGAGCTGTAGCAACCACAGGGGGAGTATAGGCTAAATTCAGCCCTTCTACTAAAGAGACTATGGCTTGAAGCTTGGAAAGTTCCTCTTTCGGTTGAAACAAGTTTTCAGAAGAGGCCTTCATAAAACCTGTTTCATAAGCCTCTTCTATCGGTGGAGCGGCCCAATAATCAGTGGGAACGTCTTTAAAAACGCTACCCCTAGGAATTTGTTTAACTTCTTCTTGGGCAAAAGCTTGGCGGATTATGGCTGCAAACTCGTCACGGTCTATTGGCTGCTCTGGTCTGAATGTACCATCTAAATAGCCAGTTACAATGCCTTTTTCGGATAAGGTTTGAATAAAAGGACTTGCCCAGTAATCCGGTTCAACGTCAGGAAAGTTTTCTTGAGCTGAAACTTGAGCTGAAATTATTACAGAGGCAGTACCAATACTGCTAGCAAATACTAACCCGGCAGTATTCAATAACCGCCTAAAGCGATAGCTCATCGGATATCTCCTCAGTTTCTGATTACGAATGTTATTTAGGGAGTCTCCATCATCGGAAGACCTAATAACTTGTGCAGTAGACTCAAAGCCTAATTAGTTTATTTTTCAAATTGGTTTGTTAGGAGGTAAATCAACTTGCTCTACAGTTGAATTTTTGTCTACATCTACCTCTAACTCTTCACGACGTATGGTTTCTGTTGCCTCGACTGTGTCCTGTTTAACTTCTTTTCTAATATCTACTTCTTCCCGTACAAAGGCTTGCTTTTCAATATTGGCACTTTCTTCATAAACTTCCATTCGAGCCACTTCTCCTTCTCGGAATTGAGCTTTACTAGCAGGAACAACGCTACCCACTTCGCCCTTTTTCCTCTCAATGACTATCCGCTCTTTTTTCACCGGAACAGAGACTTGTGCTGTTTCTGTTTCTACCCGCTTACCAATTTTTACATCTCCAGTCTGGCGACGGTTTTTGCGGGCAATAAGTTTTTCCTCGTACAGCTTGAGCTTTTGATGGTTTTGCTCGTTCATCTGATACATTGAAGGCTCTTGCTCGTAGGTGTAAGTACTGCGTTCGTAACTAGCAGGAACTTGTCTAGGAGCAGAGTTACCAGATACTGCTTGAACACCTGATGCTTCTAAGGGTGGTGACATTTCTACAGATGCTGAAGTTTCGACAGAAGGAGTACGATAAACACCACGCACTCGTTCTTCGTAATCGTAATCTACCGTCATACTGTCATGGTACTCAGGTAATTTTTCTGCCTGATCTTTGTTGGTCAGACCTACTGCGTATACCCGTTGTGCTTTAGCATCAACGTGGCAACGACCAACTGGAAGCAACACCTTTTTACCAAAAATCCAAAAGCCAGTATCAATAACTAAATAGCGAAAATGTCCTGCCTCATCAACTAGTACCTCATCAATAGAGCCAATTTTCTCATCTGTTCTTCCGGCATAGACATCAAGTCCTTTAACATCTTCTCCATCAAAGGCTTCTTCTCGATATCTTGGATTGAAATCGCCGATTTTATAGAGAGGCATACTTTTCTCCTAAGTTTCTTATCTTAAAGTATGCATATGCTAAGTGTTAAGTAACTATATAATCCTCCCTCTTCTGGCTGAGAAGTTTCAAGTAGCTAGGTATAGCTAATTTCTGTATCTTTTGAGGTATTGACTTTAAATAAGCACCCTTACATGATTAACCATACTTACATTGAACGTCTGAAACATTTCAGAAAAATAACAATTTTAATTAAGGAATATTAAAGTTTGTTTATCTGTCCAGCAACGGTAGTTGCAGTTCTGTCTTACGGCAGATACAAAAGAGAGATTTACTACTTATAATTGTTTTTTACCTGTAATATTTGTCACAAAACACAGCCTAGCATTACCAACATTAGTGTTATGTAGTTGTGAAATTAGATTGAGCAAAATTTTAGTCTATACATAGCAACAATTTTAGATATCAGTTTCTTAATTACGCAACACTTTTATTCAATACAAGTAAGGGAATTAATCCTATGTCATATACAAATCAGACAGGAAATGTAGTCCAGGAACCTGTTGTTGTCAATCCAGTGGTTGACTATCACGACAGAGTACGTTGGGGACCTATCTTTGCAGGAATTGTAGTTGCTCTAGCCACTCAGCTAGTTTTGAGTGCTTTGGGTGGTGCTATTGGACTTACTGCCGGTGCTACAGGAACAGGAGCAGGAGCTGTTGGCCTTGGAGTGGGAATTTGGTCAATTATTAGTTTGCTAGTTTCTCTGTTCATTGGCGGCTGGGTAACCGCAGCTACCTGTGGCCCGATGAATAAAAAAACAGCACTTTTGCACGGAGTAATTCTTTGGGCAACTACTTTAGCACTAAGTTCTTGGTTACTTGCTGCGGGAGTATCTGGGACTTTTGGTGTTGTTGCTTCTAATGCTGGAGAAGTCCTTAACCAGGTTCAAGAACCAGGGGGTGTAGCCTTGCCAAATCAAGCACCTGATGTAGATAGAAGCCAAGTAGCCGCCAACGCAGCGAAGGCAGCTTGGTCATTTCTCTTTGGTTCTCTATTGGGTCTAGTTGCCTCTATGGTCGGAGCTTCTGTTGGCGCTAGAAAGCCAAAAGTTCAGAGGGTTAACACGCCAGAGACTACCTACCAACACTAGGATTTTCACGCAGAGTCTTTTTTAAGAGTGAGGCTAGCGCCACTAGAGTTCCTCCCAGGAACTCTCTAACATCAATTCAGGTAGCGGCTCAGCATACAATCCACTTATATCAATACGCATTCGTCTCAACCAGGGAGGAAGCTGAGGTGATCTACTACCAGAGTCACCACCGACTATAGCTGCGCTTTCTTGATCGGAAAGCTCTATCCAGTTAAGGTGGCTGCTTTGACTTATCTTTTTTTGTTTTTCTTTGCCCATTACCTCTAAATTTCCGAAACAGCTCCTTTGGGGAGATCACTAATAGCAATTTTGCAGAAATAATTTCCCTTTACTAAGAAAGTAACCTAAAAATTATCTAATGGGAGTAAATTTAATAACATATCTATTTTTACTCCCATCTCTGTTAACTATTGGTTGGTTCGGGAATTGTTATATCTACAGAAGTAACTTTTTCTGAAAGACTGCTCAAGGGAGGCAAAATAGTCTCGGCATTACCCACCACTAAAGTGATAATCTCATCTGGATGTAGATATTTTTTTGCCACACGCTGAATATCTGCAACGGTGGTTGCTTCTACACCTTTTCTGTATTGGAAGATAAAATCTTCAGGATAGCCATAATACTCATAGCGCATTAACCGCGATAAGGTTTGACTGGGGTCTTGGAAATTGAAAACAAAGGAATTCATCACTCCTTCTTTGGCACGCTTAAGTACTTCTGGTTTGACGGAAGTGTTGCGGATTTGCTCAATTTCTGAAAGCAGTGCCTTAATTAAGGGTACTGTTGCTTCTGAGCGCGTTTGTCCTCCAGCGATGAATATACCTGGATAGTCATAGGCTGCACTCCAATAACCATAAACAGAGTAGGCAAGTCCTTGGCGCGATCGCACTTGGTTGAATAAGCGTCCACCAAAGCCGTTGAATAATTCATTTAAGACACTTAGCGCCGGATAGTCAGGATTATCCCTCTTACCTCCCAAATGACCCATCTGAATATAACTTTGGCTCAGTTGGGGCTGGTTGACGAAAAAAACGCCTCCCTTCTTAGCTTGGGAAGCTTCTGGCACCATAGGCTTAGCTGAAATAGATGCTGATTGCCACTGACCAAATTTCTTCTCAATCAGCTTTTGCATCTTGGCTGTGTTGAAATCTCCAACAATGCCGAGAATTAGATTTTCTGGATGAAAATATTGCTGGTAGAAGGCAAGCACATCTTCACGGGAGATATTGTCTAAAGTCTTATACTCGACAGTGCGAGCGTAGGGGCTATCTTCACCGTAGATTAACTTCTGAAATTGACGTCCGGCAATATCATTAGGATCATCATTGCGACGGGCAATTCTTCCAGCTATTTGTTTCTTGGCTAAATCTAACTTTTCTTGGGTAAAGGTTGGTTCTTGAATTACTTGGGCAAATAAATCAAAAACTGTTTCTAAGTCTTCGGAAAGAGCACTGAAACCAGCACTACCCGAAGTTAAATCTACACCAGTTTCTACTGCTGCTGCCCGTTGTTCTAAAAGCTGATTTAATTCATCACTGGAATGCTTAAGAGTACCACCAGTACGCATTACTGTACCTACCAGTGTAGCCAGACCAATTTTATCGGGGGGTTCGAGGCGATCGCCAGTGCGAATTAGGGCAGTTCCCCCAACCAGTGGCAGTTCATGGTCTTCAACTAGGTATACTACTATGCCGTTATTGAGCTGATAGCGAGTGTAATCTGGCAGCTGAATTTCTGGTAGGGGTGCAAACTCTAATTCAGTGTAATGCCTTGCACCAGCGGCAGTTGCCGGCAAACGGCATACGAGTACCAAAAAACTGGTTATTACTAGCAGCCCCAGCCAGTTGAGAAATTTTCGACCTTGAATTTTAGATTTGTGATTGCTCATTGCTTGTTGTTAACTTCGT
Source organism: Coleofasciculaceae cyanobacterium (assembly GCA_049683475.1). Taxonomy (GTDB): domain Bacteria; phylum Cyanobacteriota; class Cyanobacteriia; order Cyanobacteriales; family Coleofasciculaceae; genus JBAUJE01. The sequence goes on from JBAUJE010000397.1 coordinate 6,347, forward strand.
GCCGGATTAATTACTAGTAACAAAAACCATCATTATTCTTGTGGTAAGAGTCGTCCGATGGTGCGGTTTTCTGGTCTAAAAGTTGCCTTAGCCACCCGCATAATATCAGCCGGGGTAATGGCAGCAATCTCATCTAACTCCTCAAATAAATTCCGCCACGAGCCAGTTTTGACTTCGTAATCTACCAAATATTGGGCCATACCCATATTAGAGTCGAGCGATCGCAACAGATCAGCCCGGATTTGGGTTTTCACCCGCTCCAACTCCTGGGTTGAAACGGGGTTAGTTTTAAGCAGTTCAATTTCTTGTCTTAATGCCTCTGCCACTTCCTCTACACTATGATTCGGTGCTGTCAAGGCATAAAACAGCATTAAATTAGGATATTTGTCTCCGGGAAAGCTGCTGACACCTTGGGCTGAAAGTGCTAGCTGTTTCTGCTCTACCAAAGATTTGTAAAGACGAGAGGTTCTACCGTCACTGAGCAAGCGCCCGATAATTTCATAGACTACATGATCAGGATGGCCAATAGCAGGGCGATGGTATCCCTCTAAATACCAGGGTTGAGAAGGCAAACGCAGGGTAATTTCTCGTACCTCTTGTTGTGGGGGTTCAGTTACCTTTACCTCAGGTGGTGCTGGTTTGGCTGGGTAACGTCCAAAGTAGATTTTTGCTAGCCGCTCCACTTGAGCTGGGTCAACGTCTCCCACAACTGCTATGGTTAGGTTATCAGGAACGTAGTAAGCCTGAAAAAACTGCTCGACATCTTCTCTAGTTAAATTGCGGATATCTTCGTCATATCCAATAACTGGACGGCGGTAGGGATGTTCTTGAAAGGCAGTGTCGAGAAAAACTTCAATCATCTTACCGATGGGAGAGTTATCGGTGCGCAGGCGACGTTCTTCGAGGATTACTTCTTTTTCTTTATAAAATTCGCGAAATACTGGTTCTAGGAATCTTTCTGACTCAAGGGACATCCATAGTTCTAACTTGTTGGAGGGAAAACTGTAGAAGTAAACGGTTGAGTCAGTAGATGTGGCTGCATTTAAGCCAACACCCCCCGCTTGCTCTACAATCCGACCCAACTCGTTTTGTTGGGTGTATTTGACTGCTTCGGCTTGAACTTGCTCAAATTTAGTCTGTAAAGCCGCTAATTCTTCTGTTTGTCCTGCAACTTTGGCTGCCTGAATTTTGGCAAACAATTGATCTAACTGATCTAAGAGTTTTTTCTCCGCTGTGTAGTTTAAAGTGCCGATACGTTTAGTTCCTTTGAAGGCTAAATGCTCTAAAAAGTGAGCAACACCAGTTTTGCCTTCAGGTTCATCGACTCCTCCCACATCAGCGTAGGTGAGAAAAGAAATTACGGGTGCGCGGTGACGTTCTAAGACAATGAACTTGATGCCATTTTCGAGGCGAAACTCACTGATGCGCTCGATTACTCCGTTTAAGTAAGGTTGGATACTCTGAGCTAGAGTTGTTTCGCTACGGGCCCAAGCGATCGCCGGCAGCATTCCCCAAGTTAGTAATAAAGTTACCAGGAAAGTAACAACGACTGTGCGCCATCGACCTGGGTTTGAGGCAATTCTATTATGTAATCTTAGTTGGGTAGAAGGGAAAGAGGGAGGGGGAAAATTACTAGGTTGGTTGAGCTGCTTCATAAAATGGCAGTAATTGGCGCTTTTATTATCTGACCATTATTCATCATAAGTTGTGCCTCTAATTTACTCACCCTATCCCCCTGGCAGAATTAACTACCGCCAAGCTTCGGGGCAACGGGAGCAGGGGAGCAGGGGAGGTAGGGGCGGAATTTTCATTAATATTCTGTCATTCTGACTCATTACTCACTACTCACTACTCGTTACTCATTACTCATTACTCACTACTCACTACTCGTTACTCATTACTCATTACTCCCTACTCCCTACTCCCTCACTACAACTGAAAACGACCAAAGTATTTTGACTCAGAGATAGGCTCAAACTGCCATAACTTAAAGTGGGGTTTAAAGTAGTTGCAGATTTCGTCGGGGGTTGAGGCCCATGGTGGCATACTCACTTGGTTTTTAGTTAGGAAAATGCCGATTAGTTCTCCTTTTCCTTTGAGTAAGTATTTGACTAGTTCAACGTAATCTCCACGGCTTTCGCTGGGAATTGCACTAAAACAGTTGTGTTCAATTATGTAGTCAAAGTCTTGATGAAATTCATTAGCTAAATCAAAGATATTCCGTTGCAGAAATTGGGCTGAACTTCTGGAGATTTTGGCTAAATATTTAGCTGTTATTAGGGCAGTTGGAGAAAAGTCAAAACCAATTACTTTAAAACCGTATTCTGCAAATAATAAGGCATCGTAACCTCTTCCACAGCCGAGGACTGCTGTTAGTCCGGGTTGGATTTCTGTTGTTTCTAACAAAGTACAAAAGGCTGGAGCAGCTTTGCCTAAATCCCAGGGGGTTTTGTTTTCTTGATAGCATTTTTCCCAATAGTTTGGGTCGGCGGCTAGGTCGAAAACAATTGTAAATTCTGCTGGAGTTGTACGTAAACAACGTTTGAGAACTCGTAAATGGTCTTCGGCATCTTGGCGGTTAACGAAGCGAATGACGGTGGTGGGGCGGGTGTCGTTGTCAAGGCGGACAATTGCCCAGGGCCGACCGACCCACTGACTGAATTGTGGTTTCATTGGTTATTGGAAATGGGGAACAGGGAACGGGGAATGGGGAATGGGAAAATCGGTAGGGGCGCACCGACGTGCGCCCAGGTATCAACGTGCGCCCAGGTATCAACGTGCGCCCAGGTATCGACGTGCCCTATGCAGGATTTCTACTGCTCAACATCGGAAGAAGAAGGTGCATGCTCAACATCGGAAGAAGAAGGGCGCACGTCGGTGCGCCCCTACAGGATTTGATTGTTTGGTCTTAATTCCTGCCATCTTTGCTGCAATATCTGCCGCATTCCTAACAGAATTGGCGGTAAATCATTAAATTCTTCACTCTGTATTTCCATCTCTTCTGCCAAACGCTCCAGGGATTGACAATCTTGACAGAAACTAATTACTTGTTGCCAACCACTTAACCATTGTTCGGCTTTTTGTTGATGCTCTCTTTGAGGTTTAGCTCGTTCTTCTTCTGTTTTAATTTCTGTGGCTTTTTCTGCCCAGGCTTCTCGCCAATTATCTATTGTTTGTTGCCACTGGTCTGGTAGTTCTGGTTTGTGGTTGAACCAGTCTCTTTCTACTAGGAGTATTTGTCCTAGTTGTTTTAGGACGTTGCTATTACAGCATTTTCTGATGGCTTTTAATCCCAGTTCTAACCACAGGGGTAACTGTCGGTAACTTATGAATAAACCACGACCTTGGACGAATTTAACCCAGATTTGATGGGGCCAGAGTTCGAGGCGTTCGAGGTTTTTTAGGGGGATTTTTAATAGTTGGCAGATTTCCATCCTTAGTTGCTCTAAGGGTAGGGTTTTTGGGTTAACGAACCCGGATGTCAAGAGATTTTCTGACATAGCTATCACCTTATTTGGCGGGTGGAGATTTGCCAAAATTTAAGCCACCCCGTACTTGTTCAAAAGGAGTCGAGGTGGCCTGGGATAGCA
>JBAUJE010000398.1:0-59135 GCA_049683475.1 Coleofasciculaceae cyanobacterium
ACTCAGCACCAACCGCCACACCTCCTCCCACTACTACTAAACCCGCCGTTCTCAGAAAACGCCGCCGTGTCCAAGGCTGTTTCTTTTTCTGAATCTCTTCAGGAATAGGCAAACTCACCCCAGCTACCTGTATCCGGTTCCCTCGTTTAGGTAATTTCTGCAACTGAGTGGCGGCTGTCTCAATCTCATCCCTGGCAAAATTCCCCATACCCTGGGCGTAAACTAGTAAAGGTTGAAATTTGGCTAGGGGTTCTGCCAAAGTCTCCACTAAAGACTCCATCCGCACCAATTCGCTGATATCTTTCTGGTTTAATCCGGTATAAACTCTTGCTAATTGTTGAGCAGCCTTCTTGGGTTGGGTGTAAGCTAAAGCAGTCCAATGTTGAGCTTGAGCAAAATCTTGCCAATCGAGATTATCCCTCTCAACTTGTTGCTGTATGTATTCGAGTAAAAAATCCGATAGCTGGATAATCCTGGTTTGGGAAAAATTTTTCTCTGCCTTTAATTGTCTCAGCAGTTGGTTACGCACCTCTCCCTCCATCTCATAAAGTTCCTCCCCCACCTCCTGACACAGAGGTGAAAGAAGAATATCCGCCACCGCCACCCAAGGAATATCCAGTTCTCTACCGTGGATATCTTGTTGGAAATTAGCCCAGAGGCGGTAAAGTAAATCAGGGGTAAGGGCCAAGGGAAAAGCAGCGTGGTAAGCAAAATAGAGGTGGGGTTTGCCAAAGCGTTTGGCAAATGAATCAATACGTCGGGTAGCAAGATTAGTAGGTCTGTAGGGGCGAAGCATTTGCGCCATATTTATTGACTCATACCCTAAGATTATTACGCAAATGCTTCGCCCTCTAATTGTGTAAATGTTGCGATCGCCTCGTAGAGACGTAGCAATTGTAGCAATTGTAGGGTGGGCAAGATTAACCAACCACAGTATAAGTTTTCCCAGCTATATAACTCTTGCCCACCAAACCTAGAACGGGCTAATTAATCTTCTGGTGGGCAGTGCCTAGCAAAGCTATTGCCAACCAATGAATCTGTCTTCAGCACTGCCCACCCTACATGAACGATTTTTAATGATTGTATGAAGAAGAAAAATTAATTCGTTAGATTCATTTAGTAGAGGAAGCAATCTTGATTCTATTTTTTTCTAAATTCTAAATTCTAAATTCTAAATTCTAAATTCTAAATTATCCCTGAACGAGCAATCCCAACATCACATCCCTACATTTTCCCCCGCAACACCCCAATCGCCCCATCCAACCCCTGACGACTAAACTCAAACATAGGCACCAAACCAGCAATTTCCCCAGCAGTTGTACCCACCCAACGCGATCGCGGCATAGGATTAAGCCATGCCATATAACGTACCTTAGACCTTAATTGGTCAAGAAACTGACCAGTCAATTCCCCTCGTTGCTTATTCAAACCTCCACAAGCTGCACCCCCATCACTAAAAATTAAGACCCCTGCATGCTGAGAACTGAGATGCTGAAGAATATCATTAACAGCTTCAGCCTCAAAACAAGCGCGGTTACGGTAAAGATATTTACTCGGACAATTATGGAAATAGTAAATACTCGCCGCAGATAAACCCCCTCCTTGCATTGCCGTTTCTACCAAACGCTGAGAAAGAGTATGAAACGGCACCATGGAACCACCTTGGTCAATTAATAACAGTAATTCAGTACGATTCACCCGTCGCGGTACAAATACAGGTTTGAGTAATATTCCCTGACGACCAATTTCTCGAACAGTAGCTTCGACATCTAATTCAGTAGGTGTTCCTTCTCGTACCAGTCGGCGTAGATAGCGCCAACTCTGTTTCATCTCCCTGCGGGTAACAGGAAAGTAATCTTTTTTGAGTAAAAAGCGATCGCTTTCTCCCCGATTTGAATTAGTTACTTGCCGAACAGCTTGATATACTTGAATTTCATCTTCTATTGGTCGAGTCAATTTTGCTGGTAAAGACTCAGTTACTTTACTTGCACGCCGCTTATTGAGCCAGGTAAGTACCCCTAATCCAGGGACAAGAGTTAATATCAGCAAATAAGGAAATGAAGAATTGGGAGTAACCGTAACGGTTTCTTGGGTTGCTTCTGCTTGGGGAATTTGAGTTGCTGTCGGTTCTGGTGTCGGAGTTGTCGTCGGAGGTGCTTCTGGTGTCGGAGTTGTCAGTTCTACTGTCTCAGTTAGTTTGGGTTTATTTAAACTAGAGTATGCTTGCAGAGTCACCAAACCCAGAGTCAAAACTAGTCCCAAAGCAATGTAAAGACGAAGAGGGGAAAGTTTATCGTCTACTATATCAGTTTTTGAATCTTGCTCAGCTTCTGAAACCGAATCAGACTGACCCATCACCTCCTGAAAATGATAGTCAAATATCTGCTGTTCCTCAGCCGATTTTACCCACAACCTACAACACAGCCGTGCCAAAGCAGCACGATCCGGCAGACCAAAACCAGCTTGCAAAGAGCGCAATAATAATTGATACTCATCCAAACCCAAAGGTAAGCCAGCTTCGCGCAAGCGAGTAAATAACTCAAAAAGAGGCAAATCCTCAACTCTCACGACTTTGTTTTAAATAACTGCGATGATGCTCCCAGCTTTTCAGTAATACCCAAGGATAGGGCAGCTTACCCTCTAATTGTGCCAAAATCTCGTCTTGAGGATAGCGACGCAGTACTTTAAACCAGTCAATTAATTCACTAGTACTTACCTTCTTACCTACCTTATCTTTTTGCATGTCCTGTCGCAGCCGTTCAAAACGAGTCACCGCTTTATCAACTAATTCTGGAGATGACTGGGGGAAGCGAGCATTGATAATCTCAATTAAGCGATCGCGTTGGGGAAACTCCATATAGTAAAATAAGCAGCGGCGCAAAAAGGCATCTGGCAGTTCTTTCTCATTGTTGCTGGTAATCAAAACAATTGGCTTAGTTTTTGCCCAAACCCTCTCCCTTGTTTCTTCGACATCAAACCAGCCTTGGTCTAATTCCATTAACAGGTCATTGGGAAAATCAATATCCGCCTTATCAATTTCATCAATTAAAACTACAGTCCTTTGCTCATTGCGAAAAGCACGTCCTAGCTGTCCCCAATTAACATAAGTTGCAGGGTCACAAATACGGAGGATATCCTCATCTTTAATGATGCTACTAGCTGCTAACTGAGCATCCCTTAAACGTGCCACCGTATCATATATGTAAAGTCCATCTCTAGCCCGACTGCTAGACTTAATCGACCAAACCTCGTAGGGTAAACCCAACTCATAAGCCACAGCAGCAGCTAATTGAGTTTTACCACACCCCGGTTCTCCCTTCAGTAACAAAGGTCGTTCTAGAAATATGGCTAAATTTACCGCTTCGACTAAATCTTGATTAGGGAGATAGGGGTAAAGTACCTGTCCCTCAGCATCTTGTTCTCCTGGCTGAGGCTGTGTTTTACCTGTGTATTCTAGTATTTCAACCATTTCTCCGATTCTTCATACCAGTTGCAACCGCAGCGATCGCAAATTTCATCTAAAGTAAGTTCAGGAATTCCCCTCTCACTGTCTTCTAAAATTTCCTGGACAGTAGCATCTAAATCATCAACTAATTCCTTAGGTAAGGTTTGATTTTCATTTTCTAGCCAACTCATCAAATCATCTTCGGAAAATTCACTAATTTTAGGAGCCTTAATTGGTGTATACTTCGTTCCTTCTGCATCTACTTTTCCCGCAAAAAGACCTTCTAAACTACCCACACTCCCTTCATAATCGACCAGAAACATTAACAACTTAGAAATATCCGCCGTTGCTTGGGACTGTTTAACCTGATTAGCCAAAGGTAGCCAAAAATCCTGAATTAACTCCTTGAGACTTTCCCTGGGAATCCAATTAACATTATGAAAAATTAAGATGATATTCTGAGTTTGTAGAGACTGATAGACAGCTTGAGCTATTTCAGCCAGAGAAGAGTTTCTCGGTAGACTGAAACGACTGCAAAATTCCCGCCAAATTGCCCTGGCATCACTACGGCGTGACCGACGATTTAAACCAACTGGCACAACTCTACTTGCTGTTAGATAAGAAAGATGTTTAACTAGCAACAAATTTAATAACCAGCGTTGTCCATAGTCCGGCAAACCATGAATTAATAAAGCTGCGATCGCATGGTCTTTAACTAATTTACGGAATAACCGGACTTGCTGTTTATAACCTAACTTTAATAGCGCGCCATATAACTGCTCACTATCTACAAACCGCTGAATTTTATCTAAAGCTTCGATAGAAATAGCCAAGCCACTTCTACCTTCTCCCTGACGATAACTCACCACCCCCAAAACCTGACCACTAGCCTCATCTACGACAGGAGAACCACTATAACCAGGTTGTAAAAAGTAATCATCAACAATTTGTAAATCCCAAGCTTCAATTCTTTCACCCAGGCGCTTAGATTGTAATCCTACTTGTTCCCCCAACTGACCTTGCAGAGGTCGAATTAAATGAGCTTTATTCAATAATTGAAAACCAACAATCATAAAAGCATCGCCTTTTTCCCCTGCAACCTGCTTTTTTAAAGATGGTTTACCCCACAAGCCATCCACCCTTAAAACTGCTAAATCAAGTCCATCTTCTTCCCCAAAAGCAATTACCGTAGCAGGTTTTCCCTCAGCTTTTACTTTCTCTTTTCCCCCCACATCTCTTACCACATGAGCGCAAGTTAGTAAATAAGCCGTTCCACTGACTTGACGAATCACAAAACCCGTCCCGAAACGGTTAATATTTGGCTCACTACTGGTAATTAAGACAATAGAATCTTGTAAGTCTGAATTCATCCCTCATCAACTTTAGGTTTCAGCACAAGTTTGACAGTTAAATTGGCATTAGCTTTGGATTTGGTAATATAAAGATTCCCTTCTCCCTCAAAACTGAGTCCCAATTGCACCTCAGCTTGCTCAATATTCATTTCTTGGTTAATTTCTTGCCAAGCAGCAGCGATCGGCTTACAGGTTTTAACCAGAATCGGTTGGATTTTGTCAAAGGTAGAACTAACCTTATCGGCAAAACCCCCAGAGATTTGCTGTGCTTGATCAGTAGGTACTTCTATCTCTACTAAAGTACCGTCGTCTAATTCAATTAATTTAGTTGCCATAGTTATTTCTTTCCTAGAGGTTTTAGCTCAATCAACAGAAGCTAATCATTTTTACCTCTAATATCCATCTCCAGACAAGCCAATTCCGGATTGACGCAAGATTTATTGATAAGCTTTGAACATTTGGTGAAGGTAGGGAACAGGCAAGAGGCAATAGGCAATAGGAATATAGCTCAACGGTTCTGACTTAAGGAAAAAACACCCAACTCAAGCCACCTTGCGGCAGGCAGGGCTGTTTCATTGTCGTCAGAGAAAAATCAGAAGCATTGAACTCTTGTCTACCATCGGCTAAGGTGCGATCGCTAAACATAGGGTTGCTAATTTTCTCTCGTGAACATGAATTAGCCCTGCTTGCGGCAGGGGTGTGGGGAGGTCGCAACGTCACCACTGGGGGGTTTGGGGGGCTAGTCCCCCAACAAAGAATTAGGCTTCAAAACCTTAAACTCTCATCAAATTTGCTTAATTCAGTACACTCGAATATAGCCGATTAGCAAATACACAAATAATTTTGTCTGACTACTTATTACTCTGTCAGGCAAGAAATGATATATAGACTTCTCTCTCCGCGTCCCCGCGTCCCCTCACCTAAGCAGCTATCTCACTGAGGCGCTTGAAAATACGCATAACATCATATAACTCATTTTCGCCCGGATTGCGTGTAATAAAAACCTTGGATGTTGCATACTGGGGTCTTTCCCCCTTGACCAACTTGAGAAAGATAAAACTTCCCCCAGTCGTAATAAGTCCGTAACTCGGTCGTTCAGGGTGAGGATTTCCGAGCATATAGGTGAGGATTTGCGCCAGTCCTTCCTCAATGGAGAAGGCAACTTTTTTTGATTCAACAGTCATTACCCACAAGCGCTCTTTTAAAACAAGGGTGTCAATTCGACCTCTGACAAGAACACCGTCATCCTCTTCAGCAAGCTCAATGGGTTCTTCCGATTTGACATGAAAAGGCGCTAGATAAAAGCCGCCGATAAAGAGAATGGGGTCAAGAACAGCCATTCTGACCACATCTTCGAGCATGGGGGGATACTCCAGTAAATTGAAATATCCCTCTCTCACTTGGTCTAATAATTGTTTTTGAAGGTCTGTCAGTTCAGGAAGATTCTCTTGCCATTCTCGAAAAAATTGCTCGTCTCGAACAAACTGAAGACCGAAGTTATCGATTAAATAACGCAGTTCTATCTCTTTGGCTTGAAGGATTTGAACCATAGTTAGAGGAGCGAAGTTTAAACCGCTAGAGGTAAGATCTGAGCTAGTCTTATGAAATAAACAACCATTAAGTCCCTTATTTAGTATAGTTCGATGTCCAATAACTCCTCCCCTCTGATCCAAACGCTGAACCCTGAGCGCTTGTTAGGGTGGAGCATGGACTTTATCGATGCAGGCTATACTGCTCTCTTGGTTAAAAACGGTCGCTGTGTACGCCTCTGGAACCCTGGCCGCCATTTCAGCTTCGCCTTACCTCTGCTGGAAAAATCTGAAGTAGTTTTAGTAGATACCAAAATTCGCAATTTGCAGGTTGTCTCTCAGGGAGATTTCCTATCCCGTGACCAATATCTAGTTAATGTTTCCCTGAGTGTAATGTACCAGGTTATTGACCCCAGGCGGGTTGCCCTGGAAATATCCGAACCCATTGATGCTTTAACCAGTGCAGTTAAGGATAATCTAGGGGTAGTGGTTGGTAGACTGAGTGTTGAACAGTTAATCAATCAAGGAAGAGTGCTGGTTAGGCAGTACCTACTTGAGAATCTTGATGTTGCCTATTCTTTGGGCTTTACCTTAGAAGACGTGCGGGTAAGTGATATCAGCTTTCCTCAGACTCGCGGTGTTATTCGCCAAGTTGAAGGGATGAGTGCGAGACAAGAAGCTGAACATGAAGCAACACTGCAAATGAAAATTGCCCAAGCTGGTAAACCGGAAATACCACCACCACCTGTGCAACAAGTAAATATTATTTCTGGTCAGGATGCTAACTCAGATGCTAATTTGCAAGACACAGACATTGCTCTAGAAGCCCAACTAGCTGCAAGTGCTAGTTTACCAGCTCCAAAAAAACCCTTAGAACTTCCCCGTACTGTTCTTGCACCGGGGGGGGTAATTGCCCGTTTGGTCAATCGTTCATCGGGTGCAAACCTGGTGATATCAGCTATGCCTTTTAGCATCGGACGGGAACCTGCCAACAGTCTCGTTTTAGATGATCCACTTTGTTCACGCAACCATGCTCGTATTGTGCAAAGTAATGACCTTCAGGGTAATCTTCGCTATCAACTAATTGATATAGGTAGTTCCAATGGTACTTTTGTTGATGGTCAAAGGCTGGAGATAAATCAACCGTTTTGGTTAGTTAAAGGAAACGTGATCAGAATTGGTTCCGTGGAATGGACTTTTGAAGTTTAATAAATGTACTCAGATTGTTAAAGACTATTGAACGAATGAAGCTTTCCCATCTAAATCGAAAAATATACTTTCAAACATCGACCTGCAGCACCACTTGATAAATAAAAAGTAGCACCCACTTCCCAAAAAAAGTGAGTGCTCTTAGCAAGAAAATCGGAGTTATGAACTTAATAAGCGTCCTGTAACTCGTAAAAGTCTGGCGAGATGTAATCCTTGCGCAAGGGCCAACCAACCCAATCTTCTGGCATCAAAAGCCGCTTAAGATTCGGGTGTCCCTCGTAGATAATGCCGAACATATCGTAGGTTTCCCGCTCTTGCCAGTCGGCAGCTTTCCAAATCCAGTAAACTGAAGGCACCTTAGGGTTATCCCTTGGTAGGAATACCTTGAGCCGCACTTCTTCTGGTCGATCTGCATCATCACTAACTTTAATCAGGTGGTAAAAACTAACTAGGTCTTCACCAGGACCAACGTCATAGCCACCTTGACATTGCAAGCAATTAAACCCATAGGCATACAAAGCAGTAGCAACAGGTATTAAGAAGTCTGGCTCAACCTTAATAAGTTCTACACCTAGGTGATCCGGCTCCATTAAGCTTGTCTCAAAGCCGTTTTCCTTCAACCAACCATGGACTTTACCTGTATCTACTAGTTGGGAAGCTTCTGCATTTTCTTGGTTTTCCTGTTCTGCTGGTTTCGACTCTTCAGCCACGAGGTTCCTCCTGTTTTTGGCCTGACTTCAGTGCTGGTGGTACTGTCATACCCGTTGCTTCTGTCAATTCCTTGGGAGGAGTATAACGAGTTTCAGATTGCAGATACTTGCCAGTCAAGATTTCCGGCACCGCTTTCATGCTATGAGTTGTGCTGTAATAGCGATGAGTTTGGCTAATAACAGCTCGCTCTTGCAAAGATTCATTAGCAACCTTTTTGCGCAGCTTAATAATCGCATCCATGATTGCTTCCGGGCGGGGAGGACAACCAGGAATATAGACATCGACTGGAATTAGTTTGTCTACTCCTCGTACTGCTGTAGGAGAATCGACACTAAACATACCGCCGGTGATGGTACAAGCACCCATGGCTATGACATACTTTGGCTCTGGCATTTGCTCATAGAGGCGAACCAGTGCTGGTGCCATTTTCATCGTAATTGTCCCTGCCGTAATAATTAAATCAGCTTGGCGGGGGCTAGAACGAGGAACTAGTCCAAAACGGTCAAAGTCAAACCGCGAACCGATCATGGCGGCAAACTCAATAAAGCAGCAGGCGGTGCCGTAGAGCATCGGCCACAGGGAAGAAAGCCGCGCCCAATTGTAGAGGTCGTCTACCGTGGTTAAGATAACGTTCTCTGAGAGGTCTTGGGTTACCTGAGGACGCTCAGCGGGACTGATAATTTTTTGCTTCTGCTGCTGTCCGATTGCAGCACTGTCTGTTGTATTAGGTGTCATGACCATTCTAAAGCTCCTTTACGCCACGCATAGACAAGAGCAATCACCAAAATTGCTATAAAAATTAGAGCTTCCACGAAAGCCAGTAATCCAAGTCTGCTGAAGGCAACAGCCCAAGGATAAAGGAAGACAGTTTCAACATCAAAAATCACGAAGACAAGGGCGAACATGTAGTAGCGGATGTTGAATTGAATCCAAGCACCCCCTATTGGCTCCATCCCAGATTCGTAGGTTGTTCGCTTTTCAGGTCCGCGAGTGCTGGGTCGCAGAAGTTTAGAAGCGGTTAGTGCCAACACGGGAACTAAGCCGCAAGCTAATAAGAAGCCTAAAAGATACTCGTAGCCACTAAGAACAAACACAATGGGTAACTGCTGCTAAATATGTGCGTTATCACTTCTTTACATTCCTTACTTTATTATAGGGAGGCTCTACTAACTAGAACTACTTGAGCGGCTACCACATCTCTATCGGAAGCTGTTGTGCAGATAAATTTCAAACTGGAGCTAAATCAGCCTACTTCAGCCCCTAAAAGATTTGGCTTTTGCCCTTTAGTTAAGAAATTCGTACATTTGTGCGATAATTTTTAACATACATTTTAAGATTCTCTTCCTAATTTTTTCTGTGGGTAATGAGTAATACAGAGAGCGAGCAAACCCTGGCTGAACAAGCTCCAGCTCGTCATGAGTGTACTTCTTGCGGCTATGTCTATGAGCCAAGCAAGGGTGATGGCAATAGTAATGTTGCACCGGGGACAAGGTTTGAAGAGTTACCAAGTGGCTGGCGTTGTCCTATCTGCGGTGTTCGACCTTCTGCATTTAGAAACATTGGTTCAAGTGGTGCTCCTTCTGGCTTTCAGGAGAATCTTGGTTATGGCTTGGGTGTCAACCGTTTGACGCCAGGACAGAAAAATCTTCTAATTTTCGGTGCCTTGGCCCTTGGTTTTATGTTCTTTTTGAGTTTGTACGGTTTAAATTGAAAGCCGCCCAGATTGCACCGTTGTGCATCAATGGTTCTGGTAACTATCGTTTTGGCTCAAGGTATCCCTAGGAAGTGGCTACCTTCAAAGGTATGCCCCTTGGGTATCTGCCAATTCGAGAAAAGGCTGTCACAGTCTGAAGAAAAAGTTAGTCTAAGCCAGTTTTGGAGGTTATGAGCTATTTGATGAGAAACCTGAAAAGAATTTTAATATTTTTAGGGATTACTTTATTTTGTGTCAGCTGTGGCTATGCTCAGTCCTTAGGCTACAATCCTTGGCAGTTAGTTCCTCTGCCAACGGAATCAACCTTACAGGATGTGGCTTTTACCAATGACACCAGTCATGGCTGGGTAGTAGGTAGCAATTCGACCATCTTGGAAACAACAGATGGCGGTCAGACCTGGGATGAGAAAAAGCTTGCCCTAGGGGAACAGAACTATCGCTTTAACAACATAGATTTTGCTGGTGATGAGGGCTGGATTACTGGCGAACCAGCAATTTTGCTACACACAACTGATAGTGGAGAATCATGGTCACGTATTCCCCTCAGTGAGAAACTACCAGGCTCCCCTAACACAATTGTTGCCCGAGGTCCACAGTCAGCGGAGATGACCACTACAGTCGGGGCAATTTATCAAACCCAAGACGGTGGTCAAACCTGGAAAGCTATGGTTGAAGAGGCTGTGGGTGTTGTTCGTAACATCTCACGCTCTGAGGATGGTAAGTACGTAGCTGTTTCAGCTAGAGGCAATTTCTATTCAACCTGGGAACCTGGTCAAAAAGCTTGGGTACCTCACAACCGCAATAGTTCCAAGCGTCTTCAGAACATGGGATTTTTTGAAGACGGTCGCCTCTGGTTGTTAGGAAGGGGAGGTGTGATGCAATTTACCAGCAGCCAAGATGCAGAAGACTGGGAAGAGCCTATCTTTCCTGAGCGATCCACAAGTTGGGGGCTGCTCGATTTAGCTTACCGAACCCCAGAAGAAATTTGGGTAGCAGGTGGCAGTGCTAATTTGCTTTGCAGTTTGGATGGTGGCAAAACCTGGCAGAAAGATCGGGGAATTGAAAATGTGCCATCTAACTTGTACAAAATTGTCTTTGTCACACCAGAGCAAGGATTTATCATTGGTCAGAAAGGAGTTTTACTAAGGTACAATAACCAATCGGCAGAAGCAGCTTAATTCAAGGAATATGGCTTGTATTAAGTTCGTCTATTTCCGTATGATAGATAGTGAATTTTAAAACTTTGTTGGAAGGAGTAATTAGGAATGTCAGGTACAACTGGAGAAAGACCATTTGGTGATATTGTTACTAGCATTCGTTATTGGGTAATTCACAGCGTCACTATTCCTGCTTTGTTTATTGCTGGCTGGCTGTTTGTCAGTACAGGTTTAGCTTATGATGCATTTGGTACACCTCGCCCCAATGAGTATTTCACTCAAGAGCGTCAGGAAGTACCAATTGTAACTGACCGCTACGAAGGCAAACAGCAAATTGAACAGTACATCAAGTAAGTTTTTGTAAAACGAGTATAAAGCTATGACTAATAGTCCAAATCAACCGATTTCCTATCCAATTTTTACAGTAAGGTGGCTAGCTGTTCATACCTTAGCCGTGCCATCAGTCTTCTTCCTAGGTGCAATTGCTGCAATGCAATTTATTCAAAGATAGATAGGAGAAATAATTATGCCAGAGCGTAGTCCTAATCCCAATAACCAGCCGGTTGAGTTAAACCGGACTTCCCTTTTCTTGGGGCTGTTACTGATTTTTGTGCTAGGTATTCTGTTTTCAAGTTATTTCTTCAATTAATAGTGCTTGAAATAATTTTTGCAAGTCTAATTTAGGAGGTATAAACTATGTCTGGAAGTGGTAAAATTCCCCTTTGGATTGTGGCAACTATTGCCGGTACGGGTGTACTCGTAGTTCTTGGTCTTTTCTTCTACGGAGCTTACGCTGGAGTTGGTTCTGCTCTGTAAGGACAATTTCAGCCGAGCCTCAACTGCTAGCTAAATGACCTTTATTTAAGTCTGGCAGCAGGTTTTTACCGCTGGTTTTCGTCTACCGGCGGTATTTTAGTATTAAGCTAACGAGCATTCAAATTGCCTATTTGGTAAGTTTTTGGAAAACCCCCAAACTCTCTCCCCATCTCCGCGTCCCCCCGTCTCCCCAACTTCCTAAGAGTCAAATTAAATGCTTGAAAGCTTATCTTTTGAGGGGGTTTGGGAAAGCGACAAGACCCACGCCATAACCCTTATCCATAAGGGTTATAGCCATTTTTACGGGTCAAATTCTTCTAAAGAGATGTTGGGTAAGTCAGGAGAAACTACCACCCGATCAACTACTACTTTGTAACTTTCCCTTTGACTGTAGAGATCTACAGTAATCGCCTCAAAACGTATTTCTGCACTACCTAAGGGCACACTTAACTGAGTGAGTGCTTCTAGTCCCCCTGAACTACCGGGCGAAAAATCTAGCAAAGAGCGAGGACCATCTATTAGAAAACGGTTTTGTCTATCCTGAAGCCAGAGCTTCACATAAAGGCGCTCTGAATGCAAGGGCAATTTGACACGAACTGTTACTGTTTCTCCTGCTACGAGTTCCTCAGTAGGAAAAACTAGTTCTGGTGCTGGGAGTGGCACGTCCAACTTCGTTGAAGATAGAATAACTTCTTGCTCTTTTGAAGAGGTTGTTCTTTTGGCTTGCTCAACTTCGCGAGAAACCTTAAGTTTAGCTTCTGATGGCAGTAGTTCTTCGTCAGCTTCAACCACAACTTCTTGAGCTGACCAATTTCCTGTAGGTATAGCCGAGGGTTCCGTCTTTAGAGCGATTGTCTGCTGGCTAGTAGACGAATGCTGCGTACTATCGACAGTCTCATCACCGACCTTTTCCTCCTCTTGCCAAAGAGATTCATCAAAATCAGCAGTTAACGTCTCATCAATTTCAAGTTCGAGTTCATTTTCTTGGCTGACTTCCTCAACCTCAACTTGCTTACCCTGGGAAGCTGGCTCCCACTTGAGCCATTCTGAAAACTCGGCATCAGTTGCCAAAGAATTTAGCCGCGACAAAAAACGGTCTTGCAAATTTAAGGCTCCGAAGGCTTGATCTACGGAAGTCTGCTCACTAACAACTTGCTCAGGAGCTATCGGTTCAGCTGATGGTAGCGAATCTTCAGAAGCATTTGCCTGTTGATCTGTCTCTAACTCAGTAAGCTCGGAGTGAGCAGCTGCTTGAGTATTGCTGAGACTCTCGTCCTCTTCACCCCCTAAACTGATTAAAGAGTCAGCAGGAAGTGGCTGAGCTAGTAAGTCCTCAACAGCATCATCTCCGTCCTGAGCCGGACGATAATCTACCACTGGTAATGGAGAGTTTGATTGTTCAGTTTCTACCTCAGCAGGGGGAGAAGGATTGGTTGCTGTTGCTTCCTCTTCCCCCTTAACGACCTGTTTTTTCTTGAGTTCCTCTTCCTGGCTAGACGGAACTAAAGGAGCTTCTTCTTGAGCAAAATCTGCTGATGCTGGAGAAGGTGTTTCCAGGGAAAAGTCTTCAGCAGGTGCCTCCATTGGGGATGCTTCAACTGTAATACTTTCCGAGTCTACTAGCCCCTGGTCTATGACAAGATTGCCCTCAATATTTTCGGGCTCTGACTCGACCGTTTCAAACTGCTTAACCTTAATTTGGTCAGACTCACTTAGTAAACTTAAGTATTGAGCCACGTCAAGAGATTGTACCTGGGGTAGTTTTGGTAATTGAAGAGATTTTGCCTCTTTTTCCTTTGAGTTTTTTTGGTGAAGCTGCGGAGGTAAAGTTTGACCAACAGAGGGTTGCAAGGGTAAGGAATCAGGAGCTTGGGGAACTTTGACCAGGTCAATTACAGAGTCATTGGAGACGGGTAAGCTAAGGGCAGAAAGAGCTTCTGCTGACTCTTCTTGAGGGATGGCAGCCTGATCATTAGCAAGTAACATCTGCGCTAAAGGCATTGCCTGACTACCGGGCAGAATTGAGCTTAATAACTCGTCTAGATCAAAAGCGATGCTAAAAGATTGACTAGCTAACGGCTGTTGTCTTGAGTTGTGCAGTGTTACTTTGCCCAAAATCAAACGAGTTGTACACTCGGCAGGAATCTCCAAGCTGTAATTAAATGCTAGGGGTAGTGATTGTTGAGATAGGGACTGCTGCACCTCTAGCAAGATGCGAGATGTTTGAGGATCTCTAAGTTGATAGCACAGGGTGCCAGGAAAAAGCTCTTTTAAAAGGTCTTTAGCCTCTTCACTATGCCGATTGATTTCCGCAAAATCAAGTTGCCCAGAAATGCTCAAAGGCTCTCCCCGTTTGACTACTAAAGCTTCATCATGGAGGGTTAAGCTTATACCATGAGAATTGATAAGCGTCTCTAGGGCTAGCTCTGATTCAGGTACAGACGTTTCTTGTCTCTGAGCAGAGGTATTTTGTTCCTGAAACTCTGGTTGGTTGAACTCTTGCAAGACTGGATCGAGTACCTGCTGAAGAATTTGCTCCAGCGTCTGTAGGGATTGATTCATAATCGGATTAACTGAGGAGGTTATCTCAGCTAAATTGCCTGCCAGTTTGACTCGATTTGTCTCTAACTGCTCTGGCTGCCAGATGTTGACAGGTTCAGAATCAGTTTCTTTAGTAGCTTTAATCTCCTCTAAGTCAGTCTCTCTTGGGGCAAGTTCTTCAGGTTCAGGAATATTTTCTAAATTGGTCTGGGTTTGCCCAGAAGCAGCATCACTCTCTGCTGAAACAGCTTCTTCGGCTAGCTGAGGCTCCTCAGAATCAGACGAACTTTGAGCAGAAGCAACTTCAACATCTGCTTGCTCTACCTCACCGACAGTTGATATTGGCTCAGCAGTCGGTAACACTTCTGCCTTTTCTGGTACGACGGAGAGCAACACAGCTTTCTGCCAGGGTTTGCCTAGAAAATCGGACATAACATCGCCACGACAACGCAGCTCCCACAGACCTGGTTTGAGGTAGGTAAAGGGGATAACTACCATTAACCCTTCTTGGTTGGTGTGGCGCAATCTTTTCTGAGAACGTCGTTTGGGAGGGTTCTCCTTAGTGCTTTCATGGGTCACGCAAACTTCTACGTCAGCATCGACAAGGCTTGAGTGAGCAACCACCCGATACTTCCCTGCTTCGACTTCAACCCGGCCTGACTTGACTTGCTGCCAGTAACGCTTGCCCTCTTTCTGTAGTAGAAATTCCCAATATTCCATAATTTTCAGGGATTCTTCTGTTAGAGATTTTTATATTAGCCATAAGACTAAAGCTAACAGAAGTTATACGCCAGGAAATATCGGCTGTCCAAACTTTTTGATTAAGCCCATCCTACCACTTTGTTTTTCCCCTCATCTCTCCATCACCTCATGAATAAGGGAATACCGAATCGTCAGTGACTGGCTGGGCTTGTCAAGCTTGCAGGGCAGCCTTTAGTGGTTAGAGGTGAGTGCTTCCTTGCAAGTGAGCAATCTGGCTGCGTAGCTCCTCACCCTTGTCCATTAGGTCAGCTTGCTTAAAGGTTTGTTGTTCTCCAGACTTGAGCCACTTTAAGTTAACTGTTTGATTCTCTGCCTCGGCATCTCCTACAACCAAGCAAGCAACAGCTCCACTACGATCAGCTCGTTTAAACTGCTTACCAAAGGCGCTACCACTTAAGTCTAACTCTACAGCAAATCCAACTTGGCGTAACTTTTGAGCTAGTTGTAGCCCTTGGGCTTCTGCTGAAGAACCTTTTGAGACTAGATAAAAGTCCAACTTTTGAGCTGGTGGCTCAGAAAGCTGTTGTAGTAGAATTATCAAGCGTTCCAAACCAATTGCCCAGCCTACCGCTGGTGTTTTTGGTCCCCCTAACTCCTCGACTAATCCGTCATAACGACCGCCACCGCAAACCGTTGCTTGGGCACCTAAATCATCGGAGATAATTTCAAAGGCAGTATGACTATAATAATCCAAACCTCTGACCAAGCGAGGGTTCAGTTGGTAGGTAATTTGTAAATCACTCAATAGCTGCTCTACCGTTGCCAAGTGTTGCCGAGAGTCCTGACCTAGATAATCTAAGATACTGGGAGCATATTGGGCAATCTCTTGAGTTTTTTGATCTTTACTATCCAAAATCCTCAGGGGATTTCGAGTTAAACGCTCTTGAGAATCAGAGTCTAGCTCTTCTTGGTAAGGTTTTAGGTAATTGACTAGTGCCTCTCGATAGCGCTCTCTATCTTCTCGATTACCGACGGAGTTTAGGTCTAAGCGCAGGTTAGTTAAACCCAGGTTTTGGAGAATATCGTTGGCGATCGCAATCACTTCTACATCTGCCCGTGCATCAGCAGAACCCATTACCTCTACACCTATTTGATGAAATTGCCTCTGGCGACCAGCTTGGGGGTTTTCGTAGCGAAACATCGGCCCTGTATACCAAAGGCGTTGCACTCCCCCCTTAGCATAGAGACTATTTTCTATGAATGCCCGCACTACCCCAGCAGTGCCTTCCGGACGAAGGGTGACAGAACGGGGCGGTTTAGCTTTGTCGTTAAAGGTGTACATTTCCTTACCAACAACATCGGTAGCTTCACCAATGCCCCTTTCAAACAGCTCAGTACGTTCAAAAATAGGGGGACGCACTTCTTGATAAGCTGCTTTGCTGAAAATTTGCCGTGCCACTGCCTCGACTTTCTGCCAATAACCCGCCTCTTCTGGCAGAATATCTCTTGTTCCTCTGAGAGCCTGAATCGAACCCATTAAATTTTTGCTGTTAAGGATCTTTTCTCTGGCACCAATTCAAGAAGAAACTTCTTGCCAAGCACCATAGCGGTTTTGATAATACTCCAAAATTTGCTTTACCCGCTCTTGCACCCCAGCATCAGGTGAGTCCGAATACTGAATCGATAAACCGCCAGTTTGACTTTGTTGGTAATCAAATTGTGGCGATCGCTGAAGAATGAGACTAGTTTTCACTCCTTGTACTTGCCGCAAATGGGCAGCCACCTCCCGATAAACTGCCAGGGGTAGCTCAGGACAATTTAGCTGATACTGCAATTCCTTTTGCACTCTTTTTTGCTTCTCTGACTAACGCTCAAGGAAATTTTTAAGATCAAGTCGGAGAGCTATTTCCATAAGACTTCTGTGCTGGCACAACAGCTGTTGGTGTACCTTGTCCAGGATCTCCTATTGGTTTATCACCAACCCGTCTTGCCACCTCAACACCATATTGCTCAAGGATTACAATGGGGACTGGAGCTCCATTCATCTCAATGCGCTTAACCAGAACTTGCCCATTGGATAGACGCTGTCCTGGCTTAACGTAGCGGGCCGGTTCATTAGGTACTTTCACAATTGCGTTAGCCACACCGTCGACTTGAATGACACCTGTCACTTCAATTGCTTTTGCCTGATCTGGTTCTGGTAATATCGGTAGATCTGGACTGAAAGGAGCAATGGCAATCCCACCAGGGGTAGTAGTACCCGAAGCACCGGGGGTATTTGCACCACCTGCCCTTGGGCTGCTCGAAGCACCAGGGGTATTTGCACCACCTGCCCTTGGGCTGCTCGAAGCACCGGGGGTATTTGCACCACCTGCCCTTGGGCTACTCGAAGCACCGGGGGTATTTGCACCACTTACCTTCTTGCCACTAGTTGGACTCTTGGGTGAGGTTCTTCTGCTCGAAGATGAAGTTTTGTTGTTTCGGGCTCCACCACCAGTATTATTTTGCTGAGGCTTTGGTCCCTGGGGTAGTACCGGAACTGGTCGGGTAGTGTTCCCACTACCACGGGAGGCATCGGGTGATACAGTGACCACCGCTTGTACCGGAACAGCGGCGAATGGATCGCTACGTCCCTTATCAGCTTGCTTGGCTACGGCTTCCGGGGGCAAAGTTTGGAGTAACCCTGGCACAGCTCCGGGATTTTCGGGGCGCTCAGGTGTTACAGGATTTTCAAAAGGATCAGTAGCAGTAGCTGTTGGTGCTGCTGCTATTGGAGCTTGAGAGGCGGTAGGAGAGGGATCAACTGATTCGACTGTTACATCCTCATCACTATTGCCGATCTGACAACCTCCTAGCAATAGAGTTAATACACTAAGTAAGGCTATTGATGAAACTTGACGCATGACCTATTCCCCCAGCTTTTTGACCTAATATTGGCAATCAAGTCAATAGGTAGATAATTCTAAGTATATCTAAACAATTTTTGAAGCTGAAAGTTTTGCCTATGGTGCAATAATTTTCTTCAGCAGTAGACTGATTAACCTTTTTTCCTTTGGATTGACGCTCCCTCACCTCAGTGAGTAGGAATTCTGAGATAGATAGTTAAGCAGACTACTTAAGTTCACGACCCATTAAATTTTTCAGCGAGGTCAGACCTTTTTTGACACGACGGGAGACAGTCACAACACTAATGTCTAGGAGTTCAGCTACCTCTTTTTGAGTCAAGTCATGTAGAAATGTGAACTCGATCACTTGGCGTGTACGTTTTTCCAAGGTCGCCAAAGCTTGTTGCAGACGAATTCGATCCTCTTGCGCCAACTGAAAACTGCGGTACTTAGGATCTGCTACAAGATCTCCCAAACTAGTTGTACCCTCATCACAGTCTCTGACCGGGGTGTCTAGACTGAGAGGTTCCCGATTTTGATGAGCTAGATTAATTTCTTGCCATTCTGCTAGGGAAACATCTAAAGCTGCGGCTATTTCAGAATCGGTTGGTTGTCGATTTAACTTTTCCCGTAAACCTTGGGTAATTCCAACGGAAAGTTGCCGCAGTGCCAGCCAGCGCCGGGGAAGGCGAACTGAATAAGTCCGATCCCTTAGATAGTGTTGAATTTCACCACGAATGTAAGGAAGAGCAAAGGAACTAAATGCCGTTCCTTTAGAAGTGTCAAACCGCTCAATTGCCCCTATCAAGCCGATGCAGCCAATCTGAAGTAAGTCTTCGTAGTTTTCGCTACTCTGCTTAACCCAGTAGTGAGCTTCTTTTCTCACCAGTCCGAAATGGAGATGAACTAGCTGGTTGCGAACCTCAGCAGAGCCAGATTGCTGGTAAGTTCGCAACAATTTTAAGCTCTCATGCTTCAGTTCGTTGATGAGGGGGGTATTCATAGGACTATTTTTATGGTAGAGCACTATCTGACAAGAGACTTTCAACTCAATTCGCTTATCCTGGGCAAGTTACTACTCTGTAAGGAACTATAAATGATATTAAGGTTGACCTTTTGCTGAGATTATTAGCAATTAGCTGACAAGAGCGCTCAATTGAGAACAGCCTTGCCGTTTCCGTTTAGCTAAAATGTTCAAACTAAGAGTTTAATAGACATATAGTCTAAGGGCAAGTCTAGTCACGCCAGCTTGGTTGATCTCGTTTACTCTTTCAAGAGTAAATCAAGACAACTCGTATAAACATAAATTTTTTGATTCGTTTGTCTACTAGGCATAAAAAAAGGGGCATATGCCCCTTTTTTACTTACCTTAAACTAGAAGCTGTCTAGATTGGTGCTAGTCTCTCCAACTATACTGAGGTCGGTTCAACACGAGCATAGAAAATGCCCTGAACCCTTACCTCTTCTGGGTCTTCAGCACCTAAGTCAGTAGCCGAAGTCTGTTCGCTCTCAAAAGTGCCAGCAATTTCACCGGTGTAGCTATCTACCTTGGAAATTTGTAAGGAAATTTTGCCCTCACCGCCGACTAAGCGCTTAACGTTAGCGCGCACTAGCTCCTCACTGTCAGCTTCCGACGGAAGTGCGACAGCATTGTCGTAACCACTTGCCACACCACGACCTTTAGGATCTAGAAAAACAGAACCCCGGTAGGACGGAACCTGGAACCCACCTTCAAAGTCAATAGAAGTGTTGAGGCTATCCAAACCAGGCTGGCTCTTGGCTACCAAATTTTTGACAGTGAACAGGAATGGTACTTGTTCTCCTCCCGGTAGCTGTACTGTGATTGCTTGAAAGTCCATACCTCCCCTTTCCGTAAAGGTTAGGGTTCCACTTTCGTCTAATTTTATATCTCCTCGAACTTGATCAAGGCTAGATGTATAACGTGTTAATAACTTGCCTTGAACAAATTCTGCTTTTTGCCGCTTACTCTTGGGTTCTTCTTTAACAAAGAATTTGGTAGGTTGCAAGCACATGTCCACGATCTGATAAGACTTGCCTGGCTCTATGGAAATATAACCTCGACTCGTTTCTGTCAGTTGTGGACAAAGGTTTGCTAGACCTGTGTTTTTGATCTGATCGTAGGTTAGTCCTTCGATACTGGTTGCAGTCGCTGGACCTTCAGAACAAGCGGTTAAAACCCCCAGACACAAAGCCAGGAAGGCAACGATAAAAGCGCGATACCTCATGGTCAATCTCAATCTCAAATAGTCTAATCTGAAAATTTATGTCAAGGTGGTGGGTGAATCTAGCTCCGTTCAAAAGATTGAAACAGCTGCTGCCCTTGACATAAAGGCAACAGATGCCAATAACTCACTTGACACCCATGCTACATTTTGGTGGACAAGAATAGCTCCGGTACACCATCAAGAAGCAACTACCGCTATCGGGCACGTTGATTTCTGTCAGATTGGCACCGAATGTGTCATCCTTAGCTCTTGTTGTAAGAGCATTGTACACGGGAAGAGTCGCCTTAACTCTGAATAAAGCTCTCTCTTTGCGTGTAGCTGCTTTTTAAGTCAATTAAATTTCTGTAAACTTAATGGCATGAGCCTTGACAACGATTTGGATTCTAGTCAGTTACCTGTCAGAATGCGTGCCATTACTGACGATATTCTTTCCTTGGCCGATAGCAACAAAGAGGATAGCCTAGCACTGCTGGCTTTACTAAGGGCTTTAGAGCAAGTACATCGAGAGATTCGAGAAAACCTATTTCAAGCATCTCTACCCAGTAACCGACAGGCACTTCATGCATTGCTTAGAGATTTGGAAGAGTCTGGGGGCTGGCCTTATATTGCTCGTATGAAATTGCGATCGCTCTTGTCGCACCTGCAAGATATTTCTGTCCCCCCTAACCCACCGAGAAGGGACGATTAACTTTAATTTAGGAGAGCTTAATCTAAGTCCTGAGCGAACAAAATCTGCCTAAAAGCCTCAACAGCTCTTGGATCGCTAGATTATCTAGCCTGCTTCAAGTCTGTAGCTCGTCAGGTAAAGACCACAGGACATCCGAATATACAAATGCTAAGATCCTGCCGTCAGTATTGGATTTGAGAAAATCCTGCCCTTAAATAATTAAACTGAGAAGCCGTGCAATCAATCAAGTTTGGCACAGATGGCTGGCGAGGTATAATCGCTGCCGATTTCACCTTCGAGCGCTTGGCTATGGTAGCACCTGTAGCTGCCCAAGTTCTAGCCGATACCTATGGTAGTACCACCGATGGTCAGACAATCATTGTTGGCTATGACCGCCGATTTATGGCAGAAGAATTTGCCGAAAAAACAGCAGAAGTAGTCGCAGCAGCAGGGTTTGATGTGCTGCTGTCTGATGGTTATGCTCCGACTCCAGCTTTTAGCTGGGCCGCTTACCACAAAAAGGCACTGGGAGCTTTAGTGCTTACCGCAAGTCATAATCCAGGAAAATATCTGGGTTTAAAAGTAAAAGGGGCATTTGGTGGCTCAGTTCCCCCGGAAATGACTCAAAAGATTGAAGTTCAACTTACAAACCCTCCACCTCTGGCAGAAACCCCAGGTTCTATAGAAACTTTCAATCCTTGGCCTAGCTACTGTGAAGAACTAAGAACAAAAGTCGATCTTGACTGCATTAAAGGGATGATTAGTCAAGGTAAATTGACAGTCTTCGCCGATGTTATGCATGGTTCGGCAGCAGGTGGCTTGAGCCAAATTCTGGAAGTGCCAATTCGCGAAATTAACAGTTCGCGAGATCCTTTATTTGGTGGTGGTGCCCCAGAACCATTGCCACGCTACCTTTCCGAAATATTCCAGCAAATTAAAGCTCACCGTTCTCAAGCTGATGCTGGTTTATCAGTTGGTTTGGTCTTCGACGGTGATAGCGATCGCATCGCCGCAGTTGATGGTGAGGGGAATTTCTTGAGTTCCCAGATTCTTATCCCGATTCTGATTGAACATCTTGCTTCGCGGCGTAAGTTCACTGGTGAAATTGTCAAAACCCTCAGCGGCTCTAATTTGTTTCCCCGTGTTGCTGCTCTCTACCAATTGCCAGTACATGAAACTCCCATCGGCTACAAGTACATTGCCGAACGCATGCTATCTACTCATGTACTACTGGGTGGCGAGGAATCGGGCGGAATTGGTTATGGCAACCATATTCCGGAGAGAGACGCTCTTTTATCCGC
Organism: Coleofasciculaceae cyanobacterium; assembly: GCA_049683475.1. Taxonomy (GTDB): domain Bacteria; phylum Cyanobacteriota; class Cyanobacteriia; order Cyanobacteriales; family Coleofasciculaceae; genus JBAUJE01. The sequence goes on from JBAUJE010000398.1 coordinate 22,276, forward strand.
TCTTTACTTGCTAGAAGCGGTTGCTCAATCGAAGCAAGATTTGAGTACACTCTACAACCAATTGCAAGAGCGTACTGGCTATAAGTCTTTCTACGACCGCATCGACTTGCATTTGGCAAACATGGAGGAGCGAGCTCGTCTACAGGAACAACTAGAAACTCAGCCCCTCAAAGAAATCAACAGTCAGCCAGTTGTAGATTGCCAGAAAATTGACGGTTACAAATTCTGTTTGGCTGATGAGAGCTGGTTACTGATCCGCTTTAGTGGAACTGAACCTGTGTTGCGGCTTTACTGCGAGGCTGCTACTCCGGATCAAGTACGCCAAACTTTAAAATGGGCTAAAGATTGGGCGACTTCTGCTCAATAAATTGCCCGTTAGTTATTAGTCATCGTTAGTTGGTGATCGAGCATAATAATCTAGAACCAATCGATAGAGAGCTAATGACCTTACTCGTTGTCGCCACAGGGAATCCCGGTAAACTACGGGAAATGCAGACCTACCTGGCTTCTTTAAACTGGGATCTACAGTTGAAGCCACCGGAACTAGAAATTGAGGAAACAGGGAATACATTTACTACCAATGCCTGCCTCAAGGCCTCACAGGTAGCCCAGGCAACTGGGCAATGGGCGATCGCCGATGATTCTGGCTTACAGGTTGACGCTCTTGCTGGGGCCCCAGGCATTTACTCAGCACGCTACGGTCAAACAGATGCTGAGCGGATTGAACGCCTACTGAGAGAACTTAGTAGCGAATCAAATAGAGCGGCTCAGTTTGTGTGTGCTGTAGCGATGGCTAATCCAGACGGTAGCATTGTTCTACAAACGGAGGGGATATGCGCTGGCGAGATTTTATCTTCCCCCCGTGGCTCTGCGGGTTTTGGCTATGATCCAATTTTTTACGTGCCCAAGCAAGGACTAACATTCGCCGAAATGAGTCCAGAGCAAAAAAGGCACTGTAGCCATCGCGGTCAAGCTTTTGAGTCTCTAATACCTCAGTTGAGCAAGTTAAAATGAGTACCTTAACTTGCTCTCTACACATCTAAAAAAAGTAGTAACCTCAGTTACTAATTCTAGACATAGCACCCTAGAACTAATTTGTCTGATTCGAGGGTCAAACAGCTTCGGTATTCTTTTCTCCTGTCCTAATTCGGACTATCTCGCTAACAGGACTGATGAAGATTTTACCATCACCAATTTCACCAGTTTTAGCAGCGGCAATCACTTTGTCTACTACCATATCAACCTGATCGTCCTCTACTACAATCTCCACTTTGAGCTTTTGGAGGAACTCAACGGTGTACTCAGAACCACGATATCTCTCTGTTTGACCTTTCTGACGACCAAACCCCCGTACCTCGGAAACGGTCATTCCGACAATACCAGCGTTGACTAAAGCAATTTTAACTTCGTCCAGCTTAAATGGTCGGATAATTGCTTCTACCTTTTTCAAGCTCTTAGCTCCTCTGTTGTTCTTCTCTTAAAGCTTATAGAACAGCATGACACTTTTACATCGCCAAGAACATTTATTCTGTAATTGGCAATACTAAATTATCGTATATTTATTACGAATATCCCTTAGATCTAGCAGGTAAAATAGCAGTAAGTTTTAGACTACCAGTCCATGGCTGAAATAAACCCTAAGTTCAGGAAATTTACCTTTTTTGTAAGCTCTCTTATAATTTAAGCCTTCTGCCCTTGGGCAGTTAGTTGTAATTCAAGGCTTTCCTCGGCTCCAAGAAAATTTAAGCAAACCCCTATTTAAAACAATTCCCTGTATGAGTGCAACAACTCCCTCTCTAGCAACCAAGTACGAACCCAAAACGACAGAAGCTAAGTGGCAAAAGTACTGGGAAGAACACCAAGTTTTTAAAGCTGAACCCCACCAGGGTGGAAAAACTTATTGTATTGTAATTCCGCCGCCCAATGTCACGGGCAGCTTACACATGGGTCATGCCTTTGAAAGCGCCCTAATTGATACCCTTGTGCGCTACCAGAGGATGAAAGGTAACAACACTCTCTGGTTACCAGGAACAGACCACGCTAGCATTGCTGTACAAACAATTCTAGAGAAACAGCTCAAGGCAGAGGGGAGAACTCGCCACGACTTAGGTAGGGAGAAATTTCTTGAAGGTGCTTGGCGCTGGAAAGAAAAATCAGGGGGTAGAATTGTTAACCAACTGCGACGTTTAGGAGTTTCTGTAGATTGGTCGCGGGAACGTTTCACAATGGACCTGGGGCTATCAAAAGCAGTACAGACAGCCTTTGTCCAACTCTACGAAGAAGGGCTGATTTACCGAGGCAAGTACATGGTTAACTGGTGTCCTGCTTCCCAGTCAGCTGTCTCAGATGTGGAGGTGGAAAACAAGGAAGTTGAGGGACATCTGTGGTACTTCCGTTATCCCCTCAGTGATGGTATTGGCTATGTAGAAGTTGCCACAACTCGACCAGAAACTATGTTGGGAGATACCGCAGTTGCCGTCAATCCCCAAGATGAACGTTACAAGCACCTAATTGGTAAAAAGTTAAAACTACCTCTCATTGGCAGAGAAATTCCTGTTATCGGCGATGAATTCGTTGATCCAGAATTTGGGACTGGTTGTGTAAAAGTTACACCAGCTCATGATCCCAATGATTTTGAAATGGGGCAGCGTCACAATTTGCCCTTCATCAACATCATGAATAAAGATGGGACTTTGAACGAAAATGCCGGTTCCCTGCAAGGGCAAGATCGATTTGAAGCCCGCAAAAATGTTCTCAAGCGTCTCAACAAGTATGGCTTCTTTGTCAAGGTTGAGGATTACAAGCACACAGTCCCCTATAGCGATCGCGGTAAAGTACCCGTCGAACCCTTGCTGTCAACTCAGTGGTTTGTTAAGGTTCGTCCTTTAGCGGATCGGTGTCTAGAAGTCCTAGATCAAGAGCATTCACCGGAATTTATTCCTGAACGCTGGACGAAAGTCTATCGGGATTGGCTAGTAAAGCTAAAAGATTGGTGCATTTCTCGTCAGCTGTGGTGGGGACACCAAATTCCTGCCTGGTACGCAGTTAGTGAAACAGGAGGGGAAATTGCTGACGATACACCCTTTGTGGTTGCTCACAGTGAAGCGGAAGCTCAGGCTAAAGCAAAATCAGAGTTTGGAGAAAATGTCAAGCTAAAACAAGATCCTGATGTCCTCGACACCTGGTTTTCTTCAGGTTTGTGGCCCTTTTCTACTCTAGGCTGGCCAGAAGAAACAGCTGACTTCAAAGCCTACTATCCCACAACTACCTTAGTGACTGGCTTCGACATTATCTTCTTCTGGGTTGCCAGAATGACAATGATGGGAGTACATTTTACGGGTCACATGCCCTTTAAATCAGTTTACATTCATGGCTTGGTCAGGGATGAAAACAATAAGAAAATGTCCAAGTCTGCCAATAATGGCATTGACCCCTTGATCCTAATTGATAAGTATGGGACTGATGCTCTGCGCTATACCTTAATTAAAGAAGTAGCGGGTGCGGGTCAAGATATTAGGCTAGAGTACGACCGCAAAACAGATGAGTCCGTCTCTGTAGAAGCATCGCGTAATTTTGCCAACAAACTCTGGAATGCAGCTCGGTTTGTTATGCTCAATTTAGAGGGCAAAACACCAGAACAGCTAGGCTCACCCCTCAAGAATATTGAGTCTTTAGAGCTAAGCGATCGCTGGATTCTCTCCCGCTTCCATCAAGTTGTCGGTCAAACGCGCTATCACCTAGATAATTATGGCTTGGGAGAAGCAGCTAAAGGACTTTATGAGTTTATCTGGGGAGATTTTTGTGACTGGTACATTGAACTAGTTAAGTCACGGCTACGTGAGGATAATAGCTCGTCCTCGCGATTGTTAGCTCAGCAAACTCTTGCCTACGTACTCGAAGGCATTCTTAAGCTGCTCCATCCCTTTATGCCTCATATTACCGAAGAAATTTGGCATACACTGTATGGGCAAAATATAGGTGCCGACGGTAAATTAGGAAATAGCGCTGATCAACAAGCTAGTAGCCCCTCCCCCTCCAAGTCTGATGTGGCATTAGCACTACAAGCCTATCCAGAAATACCAGAAATTACGGTCGTAGCAGAGGAAGAACCTGAAGCAATAGAGAGTGTAATTGAATTGCCTTCTCCTCAAGCAGAGACATTTTTTGCACAGGTTGAGCAAACTTGGAACCAGATTGCTGAGTTTTTAGTTGAATTTCCCAATGAACTAGCCAAGTTCTTCAGCCAAAATCGCAGACCAATCACCGTAATTGCTATGCTGGGAGTAGCAACCATCAGCCTCAAAGTGGCACTGGCTTTTGCCGATGCCCTAAACGATATCCCTATTCTGTCGGCAACTCTTAAGGTTATCGGCATTGGCTACACAGGTTGGTTTATCTACCGTTATTTACTTTGGGCTGGTAACCGTCAAGAGTTAATGACACAAACTCAATTAATCACCAATAAGTTTTTGGTTGGGTTAGAAGACTTAACATCTACAAATTTCTCACTCCCAGATAATCTGATCCCAGGAGTACCAATCACTGACGGCAAAACTACTTTGATTGATCCAGAACTAGAACAGAAGTTTGAGTTGCTCATTGGTACGATTCGCACCATTCGCAACCTGCGAGCCGAGGCAGACATCAAACCTGGAGTGAAGGTGCCAGTTATACTGCAAACAGGAGATAAGGAAGAACGTCAAATCCTCAAAGCAGGTACGTCTTATATTCGTGACTTAGCTAAGGTAGAGAAATTGCTAGTTACTACAGCGTTAGATAAGCAAACAAAGAAGACAATGGCAGGTGTCATTGGCACAGTCCAAGTCTTAATTCCCCTTGATGGTGTGGTTGATATAAACGCTTTACGCGCTAAGTTAGAAAAAGACTTGGTTAAAGTAGAAGCAGAAACTAAAACTTTGGCTCAACGCTTGTCTAACCCCAACTTTGTTAGCAAGGCTCCTGAAGAAGTAGTTCAGGGTGCCAGGGATGCATTAGCTGAGGCGAACAAGCAAGGGGAAATTTTGGGCAATCGCCTGAACCGATTGGCAGATAATTCGTAAGTTTTTCTAACTAGTTTGGCAAGCAGAATTCACTTCTGCAGAGAGTCCCTTAAACAGAGAGCAAACTACAGGCAATGCTATACCTGGCCCAAGTGCAAAAAAATGAGAGCGAAGGTGGGGTTGGATTGTGCTTACTTGCCCATCAGCAATCTGAAAATTCCTGGTCAGTAATATCTCCCCAACACGTTCGACTTGATGATACTAACTCCCTAGAAGATTTGTTGGTTCTAGTAGAGCTTTCTGAAGATCAGGAAGTTCTCAACCTTCAACCTGCTCGCAACTGGGTGTTAGATATAGTACAAAAGTATTTGACGACAGGAGTTACTCCTAGCTTCTTGAAAGAAGAGGCTGAACGTACTGAACAATGGCGGCAAGATTTAACCCTACAAAGCCAGGACTTAACGCGTCGCCACCTAGAAATGGAAGCGCGTCGGGAGCAAATTCAAACCTTGGAAGATGAACTGAAACAGGAAAAGCAGCGATTGGAATTAATGGCTGATCAGTTAAAGACTAGAACCGATGAATTAGATATACGTAGCGCCACAATTCAAACTGAGGAAGAAAAACTGAAAAAAGCCAGAGAGCAACTGGAATTAAAGGCGTTGCAGTTAAATATCAAAACTGATTTAGATGCTTGATTTCCTCAGAGGAAAGGCTTTTTATGCTCAGGAAAATTGCTTCTACCAGTGAAGCTGGCTAAGAATATATTGCAGTCGATCATAATCGTCTTTAAGTAAAAGACTGAGCTTGCGTCCTGCTTTGACTAACCATTGACGGTCAGCTTTCCGTCTTATGTAAACGTCTCTAATTGCTGCTGCTGTTAGTGCTTCTACGGGTGCTCCCTGTACATTTAAAAGAGTGCGCAAAAAGTCCAATTGCTCACTAAAATGAATAATTTCAGCAGATTGGCACTTATAAACAGCTTGATGGATTTGGGGGGGACGAGGGGGAAGATATTGATAAGCTCGACCACCAGCATAGCCAGAACTATTTACCTCTTGTTCAGGAACAACAAATCCAACGATAGCCGCTTGGAATTCGGTTTTGAGCATGGCAAAGATTTGGGGTTGCTGTTCTCGCAATTCCTCTAAAGACAAGCCTAAAGCTCTAGCTCGGTGAACGGAGTCAATGGGACTGGTGGTGGCGTGATAAACTACCGCCAAGACTTGGTTACCGGATTCTTCATCTACAGATCTGACCCAACTGCCAAAGGGAGGCATGGCGGGAAAGGTTAAATCTTCTGGTTCCAAGCACTGGGCTAAAAATTCTGTGGTTGCCGTTTCGATAATCTCGGCAATATGATCGTCGGCGCGATCGCCAAGGGAAAATTGTGGTAAAGGAAGACGCATAACTTTTTCGTCCTTGGTTACTTGTCCTCGAGCCTCGATTTTTCTCAATAAGGGACGACCAAGGACGAGATACTAAATTACTTATTTACCCTTTTTTCCAGCAGTGGGATTGACAACTTCTAGTTCAGACAACCGGAAATTAACAATTTTGTCCCAGTTGCCTCCTTCAAACAAAACGCCAGCTTTACCATCGCTAATTCGTTGGACTAGCCCTTCAAATTGATAGTAGGTGTCTTGAGAATTGGTAACACGAACAATCGAACCAGGAAGAATCATAAGTCTAAAACTAACTTAGTTATACTTATTTAGCTTAAAGGTTTTATCGATTTTATCGCTCCTTGGTAGCTAAAACCTTAATCGGTGTCGATAATTGGCGACCGACTCCACTAAGCCAATGCCAATAAAGTTCGCCACCAAAGACCAGCGTGCGTAGCTAAGAAAGGGTAGTGGAATACCAGTGATAGGAGCTAAGCCAATAGTCATGCCAATATTAACTACTGTTTGAAAGACGATCATGGAAAGAACACCAATTGCCAGTAGAGAACCAAAGTTATCTTTGGCAGTTTGAGCAATAATGACTAGACGCAGGCAGAGTAACCAGAAGAAAATTAAAACACAGATACAACCGACAAATCCCAGTTCTTCTCCAATCGCCGAAAAGATGAAGTCAGTATGCTGTTCTGGTATAAAGCTGAGTTGTGTTTGGGTTCCTTGGTTCAGTCCGCGTCCCCATAGTTCTCCCGCCCCAATGGCAATGCGTGATTGAATTAAGTGGTATCCTCCCCCCAAAGGATCTTGAGCCGGATCTAGGAACAGAACTAGTCGCTGCTTCTGATAATCTTTCAACAGCCCCCAAAAAAATTTGCCTAATCCACCAGAAAGCAGGTTTACTACCAAGGCCGCTAAGGCAGGCAAACCGGCAGAAAATGGTGAGGGTATACTGCGCCAAGCAATAACTGCCATCGCTATTACCCAGATAAACCAAGCAGGTAAAAACGCGTTGAATAGTATTGCCGAGATTATGGGGGAACCCATTAGTAATAGCCAACCTGGATTAGCATTACCCCAGTAGAGCATCCCCATGGTAATTGCGCCGAATACCAGAGATGTTCCCAGGTTAGGCTCTAAAAAAACGAACATCCAGGGAACAGCTGCTACCCCCAAAACATGGAACAGAGAGCCTAGACTTGAAGCTGGTTTAGCGTGCAGAAGTGCTGCCAGAGTTATGATCAGACTAACTTTGGCAAGTTCAGAAGGTTGAACTTGGAAACCACCTAAGCTTAGCCAGCGTTGAGCTCCATTGGCTGAGATTCCCACCAGCATCACTGCTATCAACGAAATATTGGTAATGCCATAAATAACCCAATGCCACTGAAGTAGCAGTTCATAGCGTGATCTGGCAATGAATATTGCTATTGCTAGACCAATGCCACCAACAATCCAATGTGACCACCAATCGTTCAAACCCTGGTTTAGTTCGGTGCTGCGAATCATTAAGCCTCCCAGCAAGGTTAGACCAATACTCAATAGCAGTAACTGCCAGTCTATTTCCTGCAAGGATGTCAGCAGATATTTCCAGCGAATACTGGTTAGTGACTTTTGCAACATATCAAACTGTTAGGGTGCTTTGTTATTACTACTTAGCCTTAACCATTGGCAAGAATCCGGAACTGAAGAGAAATTTTCAATCCCTATTACCAAGGGCCGATAGCTAGTTACTGCTCAAAGCAGCAACTGAAACCTTAGCAGCAATTTGCTTGGCGATCGCAACTAGTGCCTGGGCAGAAGCTGAATCTGGCTCTGCAACTACAATGGGTAAGCCGTTATCTCCTCCTTGCCGCAAAGCAATTTCTAGGGGGATACAACCCAACAGAGGAATATTTAGTTCCTTCGCTGTTTTTTCTCCGCCTCCTGAACCAAATAGATCGTACCGATGATCTGGCAGATCTGGGGGAATAAAATAACTCATATTTTCGATAATTCCCAGCACAGGTACTCCCATCTGCTCAAACATCTTCAAGCCTCGACGAGAGTCTAAAAGTGCTACATCTTGTGGTGTTGTAACAATAACTGCTCCTGCCATTGGTACTGCCTGGGTTAAGGTTAGTTGAGCATCACCTGTGCCCGGTGGCATGTCCACAATTAAATAATCTAATTCTCCCCACTCTACTTGATAAAGAAACTGGCGAATAATCCCATTTAACATTGGTCCTCGCCAAACTACTGGCTGGTCAGGGTTAATCAAAAAACCCATGGAAACTAGTTTGACACCATGATTAAATGCAGGCTCAAGAACCTCTCCCTGTTTGCCTTGCTGCACCATAACTTTGGCATCTTTTAACCCTAACATTGCCGGGGCATTAGGTCCGTAAATATCAGCGTCGATTAAGCCCACCTTTGCTCCTAGTTGCGCCAGCGCTACTGCTACATTTACGGCTACAGTACTCTTACCAACACCTCCCTTACCACTAGAAATTGCCAAGATATTTTTTACTCCCTCAATACCTGCACGATCAGGCACAGGTTTTTGCTGAGGGGTCTGGGCTGTTACATCTACCACTACATCTGTAACACCTGGTAGTTGTTTAACGGCTTTCTGGCAATCTTCTACAATAAATTCCCGTAGAGGGCAAGCGGGTGTTGTCAGTACCAAAGTAAACTTAACAGTACCTTGATCAATTTTGATGTCGCGGATCATATTAAGTTCCACCAAACTTTTGCGAAGTTCGGGGTCTTGCACCGGCTTTAGTACCTCTAAAACTGAACTAGTATCGAGCATGAGTTAAATAAATTCCTTGCTAAGATTTTTTTGAGGTGACTTTGCCTATCTTTATTACTTTTATCTAAACTGCTTACATCTGTATATTGACAGGTAAGAGATTGAGGTTTTCAATTGGCTGAGATCTAAACTTCTAGGTTTTAAGAAAAAGGGAACAATAACTGGTTGTCTGTCTTGTTTGAAACCTATGCCAAGCTCCAATCTCTCGAAAGGATATGCTTGTATCCAAGGAAAAAGTAAAAGTTTTCCACTGTTGCCCGTATGCCCCAAAGCCATGCTCGGCAAAAGCTTTTCCCTCCTAAAAATAGGGTTTACGTAAGCATAACCTGCTCTGCTGCTTGGCAGAGTTCCGAGGCAACACGGGCTATATGGGGACGAATTAGACACCAAATTAAGGGTGATAACCAACCACGTAGCGTGACAGAGTAGGAAACATAAGTACCACAAACTGTAGACTCGATCCGATAAATTATCCGATTTTCAACACCAGGTACTGCCAGAACACGCACACTGAGTAACTCACAAGGTCGGACATACTCAACAAAAATTCGCATCGGAATTGGGATTAGACGAGTAAATACCTGATAAATCAAACCTGGTTTGGCAATTAAACCCCTAGGAGCATTAGTACTAGAAAGCATTGGATGCCAGGAAACGTCAGCTATATTAATCAGTTTCTGCCAGAGTACCTCGACAGGAGCATTACTAAGAACACGATAAGTCCGGAAGAGAGAAGATTTACAACAAATTCCCTCTTTCGACACAACTAACTTGAAAGAAAAATTGAGAATCACCACACGCCTCCCGCAGCGACGCTCAGGCAAGCTCTTAAAGATAAGCTAATAGCGTTCGGAGTTAAAACCCTCTATAGGATAAAACCCATCTCCCGGAAATACAACAAAGAGTTGGGCTAAAGGGGTAGCAATAAATGGTAAACTGCCAACCAGTATCTCGAAAGAGATCCAGTAATTTAGGCGCGAATAATCAAGCAAACCCGCGACCTAGGCCTAGTTTAGTTACTCTCAAGCTGTATCAGGATGGTCAAGCTGTATATCTGGGAAGCGAAAAATAAAATATTTCCTTGCATAAAGACTATGCTTTATTACCCAGGCAAGTTAGCTACTCCTGAGTTGGAAGGCTTGACTACTGGGGGGACATCAAGTTGGTTATTACACAGAGGATTGGCTTGAAGCAGTAGTAATAATTTTCTGTATTAGTAGGGCATAACCTACTGGTACATCTATCACCCTTTTGGTAACTACTAAGGTTTAGTTGGGGATAAAGTCACCTGCTCTGAAAATGGAATTATGATAGCTTTAAACACTGAGGCAAAGACAACGACGACTTCCCTTCCACCAGCTGACTCTAGGGAGAGAGTAAAGCAGCTGATGCAAAAGCTGCAAGACAATATCTGTGATGCCCTAGAACAGCTTGATGGTACTAGCACTTTTAAAGAGGATGCTTGGCAACGAGAAGAAGGGGGCGGTGGTCGTTCCCGCGTGATTCGTGATGGTGGAGTCTTTGAGCAAGGTGGAGTAAATTTTTCTGAGGTTTGGGGTCATCAGTTACCTGCCTCAATTTTGACTCAACGCCCAGAAGCAGCAGGACACGACTTTTTTGCCACCGGCACCTCAATGGTATTGCATCCCCGCAATCCCTATGTACCAACAGTTCACCTTAACTATCGCTACTTTGAAGCAGGACCGGTTTGGTGGTTTGGTGGTGGAGTAGACTTGACACCTTATTATCCCTTTGCTGAAGATGCAAGTCATTTCCATCGCACAATCAAGCAAGCTTGTGATAGTCATCATCATGAGTACTATCCAGTCTTCAAACGCTGGTGTGATGAATATTTTTATCTAAAACATCGTCAGGAAGCACGGGGCATCGGCGGTATATTTTTTGATTATCAAGACGGTAAAGGAAAACTCTATCGTGGTCCTTATCAAGATAGCGCTGCTTTCTCTTATGATGACCAGCTAGGAGTAATTGAACCTCGCAGTTGGGAAGATTTATTCGCTTTTGTTCAGGAATGCTCTGGGGCCTTTTTACCATCTTACGTACCGATTGTAGAAAGGCGTCGAGAATACGAGTATGGGGAGCGTGAACGTAATTTCCAGCTCTATCGTCGTGGTCGTTACGTAGAATTTAACCTGGTATATGACCGTGGTACGATCTTTGGTCTACAGACAAATGGGCGTACTGAGTCAATTCTCATGTCCCTCCCACCCCTAGTACGTTGGGAATACAACTACCAACCGGAAGCTAACACTCCTGAAGCTGAGTTGTATCAAACATTTCTCAAACCCCAAGACTGGGCGAACTGGACATCTACCTAAATGTGATGGGCTCGTCGTCAAGCAGCTAGCTATGGTGCTTCGTCGAGTTCTAAAGGATACAGCATTTTAGGCATCAGGAAAGGAAGGGCGTAGGTAGATCGAATCAGGAACAGCCCATGGTGCGAAGCCTGCGTCCGCCTCCGTCTCCTCCCCAAATTAATTTACGGCAAACTCGGAAAATATCTGAGTTAGACTAAACTTCAGATGAGTGGCGAAAGGTGCGCCATCAGGGTGAGCATGAGTTGCACTTACTTTTCTAAGCTTAATTGACGCACCCAGACCGCAAGCAAAATGTAGCTCCTCTTGAGCTACAAGGGGAGCTACCGCCGCAACTGAGGTACTGATGATTCATATCGATCAGAGAACACATACAACCCAAGATGGCAAGACCATCATTGTTTTAGCACCAACCGGACGGTTAGATATCACTACTGCTTGGCAATTTCGCCTGAAGTTACAAGAGTGTATTTCCAAAATCAGCCGTCATTTGGTAGTCAATCTCTCCCAAGTTAACTTTATCGATAGTTCTGGTTTGACTGCCCTAGTGGCAGGCATGCGAGATGCTGACAAAGTTAAAGGCAGCTTCCGTATCTGTAACATCCATCCGGAAGCTAAGTTAGTGTTTGAGGTAACAATGATGGATTCGGTCTTTGAAATATTTGAGACTGAAGATGAAGCATTGGAAAGTGAACCACGTGGTGTGGCTAGCTGAGAACCTGCAAAAGATGGGGGATTAGGAAGGGATAAAGTTTGGCTATTTAAACTAGCCAGCTCTCACAAAGCTTAATGCCATACTTTGAATGAGCTAAGTCGAAGAGGCAAGTCTTCCTCTCGGTGGCTGAAGCAAATGTTGGCAAACTTAAGAAGCTACCTTATATCCCCATTTACTGCAAATTATTTAGATTAAACGTTAGTCAAACTTCTAGCTTTAGTCTTAGGTTTCACTGATCAAAGTAAGTCTTATCAAAATTACTTACCTCAATTTAGTTTCTGACTCATCTTGAATTTAAAACTGAAACCAGTTATCAAGGACGTGATAAGATATTTGTAAAATACGTAACTGCAAAATCACGGTCAAGTATCAGCTTAAGCTACTTATCAAACAGATGAGTTAAGCAAAAGTTTTCTATTTGAGCGAGATCGGATTGCTTGAGTAATTTAGGATATAAGCGGTTTAGCCGTCATTTTCCTTGCGCAGATGGTCTATGGGTTACTCATTTGATCTTCTGGCAAAGAAGGGGATGTACCAGCTACCTAAAGACTACAGAGAGAGCAATTTATTGCCAGTCGAGGAAGACTTCGATCAATCAAGCCAGATAGCTGAATTCTGCAAGATTAGCGAGTATTGTGAAATCCTCCACTAAGACATCCCGGCTTTGGTGAAGGTACGTGTAAAGTACTACTGCAATTATGCTTTGTGAATAAAGTTCCTACAGTCTCAGACACTAAGAGAGATTTCTACCAACGCCATACCCGTCCCGTTAACTCAATCTACCGGAGGGTAGTAGAAGAGTTAATGGTAGAAATGCACTTGCTATCAGTTAATGTTGATTTTCGCTACGATCCAATCTACGGTCTGGGTGTGGTGTCCTCGTTCAACCGCTTTATGGAGGGTTATCAACCCGAACAAGACAAAGAATCTATTTTTGAAGCAATTTGTCGATCAGTAGGGTATGAACCAGAGAATTATCGGCGGGACTCAAATCTAGCCCAAGCAATTAGTCAAAGCTTATCAGGAGAAGAGCTAGTTTCCTGGTTTAGCACGCCAACACCTCTTGAAGGAGTTGGAGAGCTAGACAAAACTGTCAAGGAAATTACTAGTAATTCTAAATTTAAATATAGCCGCTTGTTTGCCATTGGTATATATACCCTGCTAGAGTCTGCTCATCCAGAACTAGTTAAGGACGAAAAACAGCTTAGCGAAGCACTTAAGCAAATTAGCAATTCCTTAAATATTCCTGAGGATAAGTTGCAAAAGGACTTGGAGTTATACCGCAGCAACCTAGAAAAAATGGTTCAGGCGCAGATCATGATGCAAGATGCCGTCAAAGCGGAGCGCAAGAAGCGGGAAAAGCTCGCTCAGGAAAGGAACCAAGCAGCAACTTCTACCCAGAGTTCTCAAGCACCTAATCAGGAGTCTGATACTCCGAAAGATGAAGCACCATCTTCTTAGGCATCTTTTTGCTTTTGGCTGTGCTAGAGCTGTGCTTGTAATCTTTGGATAAGCTGCTCAGCCTGCATGACACCCTCAATGCGATCAACAGACTTTCCCTTGTTGAAGAGTACCAATGTTGGTAACGCTTCTATCCCGTGCTGGGATGCTAACTGGGGATATTTGTCTGTATCTATTTTGACCACTTGTAGACGACCCTTGAGCTGATTATTGACCTCTTCGAGAATAGGAGTCATTATTTGACAAGGACCGCACCAAATAGCATAAAAGTCTACTAGCACCGGAACATCGGAACCAGAAAGTAGCTCCTGGAAGCTGTTGAACTGCTTTTTAACTGCCATAGATAATTAACATCTCATGAGTCTTCATGCTCGATTCTAGTGCAAAATACTGAAAGTAGAAGTAAGAAAGCAGAGGAAGAGAGAGTATGAAGAGCAAGGGGGACAGAGGGAGCAGAGGGAGCAGAGGGAGAAATCTACTATCTTTGATAAAAACTTGGTAAGCTAATGCGCATTTAAATTGCAAATTTGGCAAGTTTTGGCAAAACCTCAACTCTCTTCCCATCTCAGAGTCCCATGTCTTTTAGTCTTCACCTAATCGGCAAATTAAATGCTTGACGCTTATCAATTCCCTTTTTTCTACTTGAATAGAGAAGTCTAATTTTTACGAAGAAATTTTTATGGAAGAGTTACAGACACCTCAACAGCGACTAAGTGAGCGCGTTGCTATAGTTACTGGGGCATCACGAGGAATTGGTAGGGCTTGTGCCTTGGCACTGGCTTCTGAGGGAGCCAAGGTGGTGGTAAACTACGCCAGTTCGGTTGATTCAGCCCAAAAGGTAGTGGCAGCAATTACTGAGGCCGGAGGTGAGGCCCTAGCACTTCAGGCTGATGTTTCTAAACTTGAGCAAGTCGAAACCCTGATTAAAGATACCCAGGAAAAATTTGGTCGCATTGACGTACTAGTTAACAACGCTGGTATTACCCGTGATACCCTGCTGCTGCGGATGAAGCCAGAAGATTGGCAAGCCGTAATTGACCTTAACCTGACCGGTGTTTTTCTTTGTACTAGGGCAGTAAGTAAAGTGATGCTCAAGCAACGTACTGGCCGCATTATCAATATTGCTTCGGTGGCAGGACAAATGGGAAATCCTGGTCAAGCAAACTATAGCGCAGCTAAAGCTGGTGTGATTGGCTTTACGAAAACTGTAGCTAAGGAATTAGCATCTCGCGGTATTACAGTCAATGCGGTAGCGCCAGGATTTATCACTACAGATATGACTAGCGATATCAAGTCAGAGGAAATTCTTAAATATATTCCTTTAGGTCGCTTTGGTCAGCCAGAAGAAATTGCTGGCATGGTTAAATTTTTGGCGGCAGACCTGGCAGCAGCTTACATCACTGGGCAGGTCTTTAACGTAGATGGGGGTATGGTCATGGCCTAGGCGTTGAGGCTAAGAGATAGTTAATTCATCTAAGTTGGTTTTATCAATTCTGAGATGCACCCTTTCTTCTGATCAGTTTTCAAACAAAAGTAGCCTTGACAATCGCATCATTGTAGTCTAAATCACCACCACCAAATACATCCTCAAAGCCAAAGAAGTTGTCTCCTAAAAGGCGAACATGGTCAAACTGATCAGGATTCGCCCCCAAGTAAGCAAAATAAGCTAACGGGCCTTGAGTATTTTGATTGGTGGGGTTTTCTACTAAGAATTCCTCTAGGGTGCCATCAGCAATGATGTAAGGTGCCAAGAGAGTTCCACCAGCAAGCTGTACCGAGTTCGTTAGCTGCTCTTCTGAGTGTAGGTTAGTGTGCCAGACACTGCGCTGCAAGGCTGCTGAGGCATAACCCATATCTCCTGGACGAAAATCAATTAAGCCATCTCCATCTATGTCTAGGGAGCCATCTTCTTGGTCAATACGATAGAAACCGATAGAGTTGTCATAAATCGCTTTACTGTCAACTAAGAACTGAGTCTGTAAGGGAGCCACTTGACTACGAAAATCTAGTAATTCCCTTTGCTCTTTACCTTGTAGGGCAGTACCCAGGGGAGGACTTTGACTAATCTGCTCAATTCTCAGCACGAGGTTATCAAACTCTTGCCCATTCTCTCCTGGCTCTTGCCAAGTTAGATCAAAACCACCACTCGCTAATTCGGAAATCTCTAGATAATCGGTACTTCCTTGATTAAAAGAAGGTGAAGCGAATAACAGCTCAGTTTCCGGTGCTTGTCCTGCTAGCAATGAGTCAGTTGTGCTATTCGGTAGCAGGTAGAAAACTAAGTAATCACCCAGCTCAAAATTCAATTGACGGCTAGGATTAGCACCGCCAAAACCATCCGGCAGAACTGAGAAAATTACCTGGGTTTGACTACGGGCAGCTTGTAGATAACCAGCTTCGCCCGGAGCAATGCCATTGACTGTACCTTGCTCATTATCAGCAACAATAACTCCAAGTTCGTTGATCGAGGGAGAGTTATTCCCAGCTAGGGTAAACAAGATAGGAGCAGAACCTGTATCCCCATCAATGCTGAAAACATCATCTGATTCTCTCGTCAGCGTTGCTGGTAGTGGGGGACGAACCGTAATGTTGGCGGTGGCAATGTCACTACCACCCCTACCATCTTCTATCTGGTAGGTAAACTGGTCTTGTCCCAAGTAACCCGCATTCGGGATGTAGGTGACAAAGTCATCACTCTCTTCATCCGGTGTCCCGTTGTCATTTACTAAGACCGTACCGTGTAAAGGAGCAGTCAGCAGGGAGAAATTCAGGGCATCTTCATCTTGGTCACTGTCATTGTCAAGCAAGTCGATATTTATGGCTGTATCTTGCTTTGTTGTGACCGCATCATCGGAGGCAACTGGGATGGCATTGACGGTAACGTTCACCTTGGCAGTAGTAGTTCCACCTTTACCATCGTCTACCTGGTATGTGAACTGGTCTACACCAAAGAAGTTGGTATCTGGTGTGTAGGTGATGAGGTCGTCATTGACTTGGGCAAAGCCGTTGTTTGCCTGGAGGGCAATACTTAGGTTTAGTGCATCCCCATCTAGATCAGAGTCATTTTCCAGTACATTAACTTCTACCGCTGCCTCTTCGTTGGTAAAAGCGTTGTCATTATTAGCAACTGGGACAGCATTTACCGTGATACTAACTTCAGCAGTAGCAGTACCGCCTTTACCGTCGTCAACCTGGTAAGTAAACTGGTCTGCACCAAGGTAGTCGGCATTAGGTGTATAACGAATCAGATCATCGCTGAGATCATCAGGAGTGCCGTTGTCGTTAACTTCAGCAATGCCGTTTTCGGGAGCTGTCACCAGGGTTAGGGTTAGGGCATCTCCATCGGTATCATTGTCATTGTCAAGCACATCAACGTCAGTTGCCGTCTCTTGATTGACAAAAAGACTATCGTTACTAGTAACTGGGATAGCATTGACAATTAGCTCAACAGTCGCAGTAGCAGTGCCACCATTGCCATCATCTACTTGATAGGTAAACTGGTCTGTACCAGAGAAATCAGCATTGGGCGTATAGTTAATAAAATCGTCACTGGCATCATTAGCTGTATTATTATCATCGACCACAGCAATACCGTTGCTGGGAAGAGTCAGTAAAGAGAGAGTCAGTTCATCTCCATCAGCATCACTATCGTTGTTGAGTACATCAATTTCAGTAGGAACATTTTCATTAGTAATAACGCTGTCGTTATTAGCAACTGGAACAGCATTGACAGTGACATCAACAGTACCTATGGCACTACCACCCCGACCATCTTCTACCTGATAGGTAAACTGATCTGTGCCAAAGAAGTCGGTATTGGGAGTGTACGTGAAAAAATCATCAGTAGGATTATTCGGAGTGCCGTTGTCATTCAATTCGGCAATGCCATCGCTTGGTGCCGTCACCAAGGAGAGCGTTAAATTATCACCATCACCATCCGTATCGTTATTGAGGACATTAATAACTACGGCGTTATTTTCGTTAGTGATAGTGTCGTCATCTTCGGCAACAGGAGTGGCGTTAACAGTAACATTGACAGTAGCAGTAGCATTACCCCCCTTACCATCATCTACCTGGTAAGTAAACTGATCTGTACCAAAAAAGCCATCTTCTGGGGTGTAGGTAATCAGGTCATCAGCGGGATTATTAGGAGTACCGTTGTCATTGACTTGGGCAGTGCCATTATTTGCCTGTAGGTCAATGCTCAAGCTCAGTGCATCCCCATCTACGTCACTGTCGTTGTTGAGGACATCAATCTCTACTGCTGTCTCTTGATTAGTAGAGGCACTGTCATTGTTAGCGATAGGAACTGCATTGACAGTGATATTAACAACGGCGGTATCAATGTTGCCCCTTTCATCTTCTACCTGGTAGGTAAACTGGTCATTTCCTAGGTAGTTGGGACTAGGAATGTATTGAATAAAATCATCATTAGGGTTATTTACAGTACCGTTATTATTAATTTGAGCTATTCCGTTGACCGGAGCAGTTAACAGAGAAATAGTTAGATCATCTCCGTCTTCGTCAGTGTCATTATCTAGTACGTCAATATCGAGCGCAGTATTTTCATTAGTAGTAACGTTGTCGTTACTGGCCTCGGGAATAGCGTTAACCGTAATACGAACTGTTGCAGTGTTTGTTTCTCCGCTACTATTTTCTACCTGGTAGGTAAACTGATCTGTTCCTGAAAAGTTAGGGTTCGGTGTGTAGATAATGAAGTCATCATTAGGATTATTAGGAGTACCATTGTTGTTAACTTGGGCAGTGCCATCGTCTGGTTGATTCACTAACGAGATTGTCAGGTCATCCCCTTGGGGGTCACTGTCATTGCTAAGTACATTAATCTCTACGGCTGTATTTTCATTAGTTAATGCGTTATCATTCCTGGCATCTGGAATCAGGTTTAATTCATTGAGAACTGGGATTAAAGCATTCGCCCAGGCATTGCCAATGACTTGGTAAGCTTGACCTGTTGGATGAACTCCATCGGCTATATCAGCTGTTGTCAAATTGCCGGAGACATCGACAAAGGTGACTTCATTGCCAAAGTTATTGGCTATTCCTGGGAGTCTATTATTAAAGTTATTGACTGTATTTCTTCTGCTCGCAAGAGGAGGAATTGAACCGAGTAACACTCGCTGCACCCCAGCACCGAGCATTTGCCCGATCAGGTCACGAATTTTGTTGGCCGCAGTATTAGAAGGGACATCCTGAAGTATATCGTTAGTACCAGCCATCAACAGGACAATTTCTGGAACCTGTGCCAAATTGTTGAAGCGATTGCTAATCTCGTCGATCCTCTCGCCGCGAAATCCCCCGTTGTCTGTATCAAAGCCGTTAGGACCACTTTTAATTGGTCCTATAAAGTTAAAATCTGTAGGATTATCAAGACCACTATTTACCAATTGGTCAAATAAAAAGGGGCGATACCCCCCACTGTTAACATCGCCAATATCAGAGTTAATAACACCAAAGGTAATAGAGTCACCTAAGGGTAGAATCAATGTCATGTAGTTGCCTCCAAGAAGTAGCACATCAATGGATTGATTGGATGACTTTTTAGGGTTTAGAGAGGAAAATAGCTGCCAAGAGTAAAAGGCAACCCTACTCAATCAACCACTTCTATTCTCTGGCAGCAAAAAGATTGCGTGACTATTCAGGCAAAGACTTCACGAAATCTTTAATTCTCTGCCGGTATAAAATGTTGCGTCTTTACTAAATCTTCATTATTTGCCTCAAGATATGTGGATCTAATTTTTTCGGGTGATTACCTTTTAGAATGGACTATTATACTGCTACAAAACTTAGGCATTTTAAAGGGTTTTAGGGCTATAAGCCTCTGTTGCCACGTAAGTCATATGTCATAAATCTGAGGTACGGATTACCGGAATTAGCACTCTCCCTTAATGAGTGCTAAATTTGCTATTGGAGAAACGAAGCGTAACAGAGAACCTATGGCAAAAATTGTTTCCTTTGATGAAGAGTCAAGAAGAGCTCTAGAGCGGGGCGTTAATGCTCTTGCTGATGCTGTTCGTATTACCCTAGGCCCTAAAGGTCGCAATGTGCTGTTAGAAAAGCAGTTTGGGGCACCTCAAATTGTCAATGACGGCATTACTGTAGCTAAAGAAATTGAACTAGAAGACCCCTTAGAAAATACTGGTGCCAGACTAATTCAGGAAGTCGCCTCCAAAACGAAAGATATTGCCGGTGATGGCACCACCACTGCGACAGTACTCGCTCAAGCCATGATTCGTGAAGGCTTGAAGAACGTTGCCGCAGGTGCTAACCCCGTAGCAGTGCGTCGGGGCATAGAAAAAACCATTGCCCACTTGGTTAAAGAGATTGCAGCAATGGCGCAGCCAGTTGAAGGGAGTGCCATCTCGCAGGTTGCAACAGTTTCTGCTGGCAACGACGAAGAAGTGGGCGAAATGATTGCCCAGGCAATGGACAAAGTAACTAAAGATGGCGTAATCACCGTCGAAGAATCAAAATCTCTTTCTACAGAACTAGATGTGGTAGAGGGAATGAAGATTGACCGTGGCTACATTTCCCCTTACTTCGTCACCGACAATGAACGAATGACGGTGGAATTTGATAACCCCTGTATCCTAATTACCGACAAAAAAGTCAGCGTAATTCAGGATTTAGTGCCAGTTTTAGAGAAAGTTGCTCGTGCCGGTCAACCTCTGCTGATTATTGCCGAAGATGTAGAAGGGGAAGCTTTAGCAACCTTAGTGGTCAATAAAGTACGGGGTGTACTAAATGCAGCTGCAGTGAAAGCACCTGGATTTGGCGATCGCCGCAAGCAAATGCTACAAGATATTGCCGTACTCACAGGTGGTCAGGTAATTTCTGAAGATGTTGGTCTGAGTCTCGATGCCATCTCTATCGATATGCTCGGTAGTGCTCAGAAAATCACCATCGAAAAAGACAACACTACTATTGTCGCTAGTGGTGATACGAAGGCAGATGTAGAAAAGCGAGTTAGCCAAATCCGTCGCCAGTTGGCAGAAACTGACTCTGATTACGATAAAGAGAAAATGCAAGAGCGGATTGCTAAGCTTGCTGGTGGTGTTGCAGTCATCAAAGTGGGCGCTGCGACTGAAACAGAATTAAAAGACCGCAAGCTTCGTATTGAAGACGCTCTCAACGCAACTAAAGCTGCTGTAGATGAAGGTATTGTCCCTGGTGGTGGTACAACCCTGATTCGCTTAATTCCCAAAATTGAACAGCTCAAAAGCGAGCTCAGCGACGAGGAGAAAATTGGTGCTGATATCGTCGGTAAGGCACTAGAAGCGCCCCTGCGTCAAATGGCAGATAACGCTGGTGTCGAAGGCTCTGTCGTGGTTGAGAAGGTGCGGGAGAGCGAAGGTAACATTGGCTACAATGCTGCCAATGGTGAATTTGAGGACTTGATTAAGACTGGTATTATTGACCCAGCTAAAGTCGTGCGCTCCTCATTACAAAACGCTGGCTCTATTGCGGGCATGGTTTTAACCACAGAAGCCCTAGTCGTGGAGAAGCCTGAGAAGAAAGCCGCAGCCCCTGACATGGGTGGCATGGGCGGCATGGGCGGCATGGGCGGCATGGGCGGCATGGGTGGCATGGGCGGCATGGGCGGCATGGGTATGATGTAGTCCACTGCCTTGCTAGCCTGATTTTTAGGAAGCAGCTTGTTTTTTTGGCAAGCTGCTTTTTTGGCGATTATGAATTTTTACAGCAATACTGGATGAGATAATTGCAGGTCAAAATTTAATTATGCTCGTATTTTTTATCCACAGTGTTGCCACACACGATATCAAATATGCAGATCAGCTAAAAAGCTTAATTAAGAAAGAATTTAGACAACAAGAAAAACTACTCCCCCTTTTTTACTCCAGCTTTTGGGGAGATGTCTTGAAAGATGTTGGTAAAATATGGAACTGGATTAATCAAGACTTACAGAAAGTAAAAAAAGACCATCCCCAAGCTAACATTGATGATATTTTTCGTTATCGGCAATTTTAATTACAGCTAGTATTTTAGAGAATTAAGAGATTATCAGAGATGTGATTAGCCGTTTAGATAAAGTTCCTGGAATGACCAATAAAATTTCACAGATTGGTCAAAATAGTTCTCTAGATGAGATTTTAGAAAACCTACAATTTAGAGATGGTAGCGGTATACTACTCTTCAAAGTTAATCCAGTTAGAGTTCATCACGTTTATGTTTTTGACAATCAAGATAATTGCAAATTTGCTGGGTATGTTGGATGGATAGACACTGAGGTTTTAAAACAAGAAATTAAATCCATAAAAAGAGTATTTTGTAAACTGGACTCTGAGACTTGGATGAAAATGATGAAAATGAGAGGTATGTGAATGCAGGAAACACATTTTCCAGTATCAGGACTAGCAGAACAAGCAGAAGAGGAAGAGGAGGAAGACTTATTTGAATACTTTTTCGATGAACCGGGTAGCATTCCAGGGCAAATAACTATTGATCCAGATGCTACACCATCGAGAATTGTCCTAATTGATTACACCGAAGATCGAGCTACCCGCAAGGCTAACTTAACACCGGAATCCTGTACCCGTCATCTACATACTGAGTCAGTTTCTTGGGTAGATGTGCAAGGTTTGGGTAGTGAAGATATCTTACTACGGGTGGGTAAGGTTTTTTGCTTACACCCAATGGTGCTTGAAGATTTAGTCAACGTACCTCAGCGACCAAAAGTAGAAGATCACGAAGAGCAATTAGTGATAATTGCTCGCATGGTTATGCCAAAACCAACAGAAGACGGCTTTTGGATTGAACAAGTTAGTTTCGTATTGGGGAAATCTTATCTGCTTACTTTTCAAGAAGAACCCCAACGAGATTGCTTTGAGCCAGTGCGCGATCGCATTCGCACCAACAAAGGTACTGTGCGCAAGTCAGGGGCAGATTATCTAGCTTATGCTCTCCTAGATGCCCTGATTGACGGCTTTTTTCCTGTATTAGAAGACTACGGAGAACGGATCGAAAACTTAGAAGATGAAGTTATCCTTAATCCTACACCCCAGACTCTAGAAAAAATTTATCAAGTTAGGCGAGAACTGCTGGCCTTGCGCCGTTCACTCTGGCCTCAACGTGGTGCCATTAATAGCTTAATTCGGGGTGGTAGTCATCTGATTAGTGCTGATGTACAAATTTATCTAAGAGATTGTTATGACCACACCATTCAAGTACTGGATATGGTAGAAACTTATAGAGAACTAGCTTCTGGTCTAATGGATGTGTATCTGTCCTCAGTCAGCAATAAAATGAATGAGGTGATGAAAGTGTTAACCGTAATTTCCACCATTTTCATTCCCTTGACATTTATTGCCGGTGTGTATGGCATGAACTTTAGGTATATACCGGAGCTTGAATGGCAGTGGGGATACTTTGCCTGTTGGATTGTGATGATTGTAATTGCGGCAAGTCTAGGCTTCTTTTTCTGGCGTCGGGGTTGGTTCAACAATTTCTACCAGGTTAAGCATGCTAAGAAAAAATAACAACTTCTATTTGTTTATAACTGAGGTGGTATCTTCTAATTTTAATAATTACTAAAGATAAACTTAAAAGCAAAATCAAACTAGTTTGATTTTGCTAGATTAGTCGATAAAAATAAGGTGTTAGCCGAGGTATGATGCCATGAATTTACTGATTTTAACTGTTTACCTTATTTGCGTAACTTACGTTTTTAATAATGCTTTTCAAGTTTTAGACAGTCTAGTAACTGTAAATGCAGACTCAGAATCTATTGATAATCAACTAGAAGAGCAAAAAATAAAAGATTTAATAGCCATAAAATTTCCGTTTAAAAATGGCTATAAATTAGATAATCTCAATGATTTAAAATCCATAACTATTATCGTTAATAATAAAACTCTAGAGCGTAAGGTTGAAATAAATTGGAATGAAAGTTCTCTGAGTGACTTTGGTAACAGTGCTGGTCGAGTCATTAGATTAACTCCGGGGATGGACAAGGTGCCCCAAAGCCAAGCTAGTAGTATCATGCTACCCGGTCAAACTATCCAAGAACAGCTGAGTAATGAAAACATCTCCTCTCCTTTGTTTAAAGCTAACAAGCTTAGAGAAGCAGCTTTAGACGAAAAGCAGTTCCACCTGCAATTAATCTTTAATATATCTGACCCGGCTACGGGTGAAAAAAAGACCTATCGTCTACGTTGTCCCTTCGTCGCGAAAAAATTGCATTGGAAAAAAGCCTTTGGTCTACTTTGGAAATAGTAAGCAACAAACATTTTACTGATGGGGATTTCCTGTTGCCTGTTCCCTTTTAAGCCTTATTACAACTAGACTAGAACAAGGAGAGAGTAGGAGAAGGCAGTTGCGGATAAGCCTTTGGCTAAGTCTGAGGAAAGTCCGGGCTCCCAAAAGACCAGACTTGCTGGGTAACGCCCAGTGCGGGTGACCGTGAGGATAGTGCCACAGAAACATACCGCCGATGATGTAGAGAGGTAGCAGGCTACGTCTTTCTACAAACAGGTAAGGGTGCAAAGGTGTGGTAAGAGCGCACCAGCAGCATCGAGAGGTGCTGGCTCGGTAAACCCCGGTTGGGAGCAAGGTCGAAGGAACCACGGTTGGTCTTTTACCAGTTCCGCTGATAAGAACCGCTAGAGGCGTTTGGTAACATGCGTCCCAGATAGATAACTGCCCTCCAGGGAAATATAAAACCCTTCTCTGAGAGAACAGAACCCGGCTTATGACCGACTCTCTCCCTGCATCATTGACGTTGAAGCAATGACCAATGACCCTCGCCGCCAAAAACAACTAGAGAAGTTAGTGCAAAAATTAGGATTGCCAGGGAACACACCCATAGCTTGGGAACTGTTAGACCTAGCATTAACTCATCCAAGTATTTCAGCTGGGGCAAACTATGAGCAGTTAGAGTTCCTTGGTGATGCGGTAGTCAGAATCGCTACCTCAGAGTTTTTATGGGAAAATTACGCAGACTGTTCAGTAGGTGAATTTGCAGCAATTCGTTCCATCTTAGTGAGCGATCGCATGTTAGCCCAGTTGGCACGCAGTTACGGACTGGAGCGATATTTACTTGTTTCTAGTAGTGCGTCGGCTGACTGGGCTGGAGAGCAATCCCGTCTAGCTGATGCCTTTGAAGCCGTACTAGGGGCACTTTATCTAAGTACCCATAATCTAGAATTGGTTCATCCCTGGCTAGACCCTCACCTCAAACAACTGACAGAGCAAGTGCGCCAAGATCCAGCTCTCCAAAACTACAAAGATGCACTGCAAGAATGGACTCAAGGCCACTACAAAATCCTGCCAGAGTATCGCCTCACAGAAAATAGTAAAGTTCGCAACCCAGCAGTTAGATTTACCGCTCAAGTTTGGCTACAAAATCGGCAACTAGGAGAAGGACAAGGGCGTTCTAAAAAGGCAGCTGAACAAGCAGCAGCGAAACAAGCATTTTTGGCATTAAGGGCTAGCCAAAGTGAAGAAAATTAAGATTGCTGTATTAGGAGCCGGTCGCTGGGGTAGACACCTGGTGCGTAATTTCTTAGCACACCCCCATGCGCTGTTGGTAGCAGTACTTGATCCCAAACCCGAACTGTTAGCAGCAACTCGCCAGAACTTTGATCTCAATGAATTCGTATATCTGGCAAAAGATTGGTCTTCTTTGCCTAAAAATCTAGAAATTGAGGCTGTCGCGATCGCTACACCAGCCGTAACCCATTACACCCTGATTAGGGAGGCTCTGCAACGGGGTTATCACGTTTTAGCAGAAAAGCCTTTGACCCTGGATGTAGCTGAATGCATAGAGTTGTGCCGCCTTGCCCAACAACAGCAACGGCAGCTAATGGTCGATCACACTTATCTATTTCATCCTGCCGTTGAGCGCTCTCAGGAAGTTGTTAAGTCCGGACGTTTAGGAGAGTTACGTTACGGCTACGGGGCACGAACCCATTTAGGACCAGTACGTCAGGATGTAGATGCCCTTTGGGACTTAGCAATTCATGACATTGCCATTTTCAATAACTGGTTAGGGCAAGTACCAGAAGCAGTGCAAGCAACCGGACAAGTTTGGCTCCAGACAAGGGAAGGACGAGAGGGGATAAATTCTTCTTTGTTCCAACAAGGTTTAGCTGACCTAGTTCAGGTAAAACTAGTTTATCCAACTGGATTGGAAGCCTTTGTTCACCTATGTTGGCTTAATCCTGATAAACAAAGGCGTTTGTGCTTGGTTGGTAGTCAGGGAACCTTAATTTTTGATGAAATGCGACCAGATGCTCCCTTAACTATTCAATCTGGACATTTCGAGCAAAACGCTGGTTATTTCATTCCTGTAGGTCAAAGTTGCCAAGTGCTAAATGTCGAAAAAACCCAACCCTTGGGACGAATCTGCAATCACTTTCTCCGTAATATTAATGACAGCCAATTTTCAACTATTTCCGATGGCTGGGTAGGTACCCAACTAGTCCAAATTCTCAGCTGCCTTAGTCAGTCCCTTCAATTAGGAGGATGTTTGGTTAAAGTTCCCCCGTTACCGAACGAGAGATATGGGTAAAGGCTCCATCAGAGTCTGCCCCGTTCGTATCTGCTAGAGGAAGCGAGTTAGATTGACTAGAGTCAGATGCTTGTTCAGAATAGTCTACGTCTTTATCTCCTTCGTTACTCCCAGATGGATTGTTTGACAAGGGAAGTTTTTCTGAGAGCAAGAGTGAGGCATCAATAATCGGCAACGTTATTACCACAGTAGTTCCCTTACCATTACCCTCGCTAGATAGAGTAATGTTTCCTCCCATCATCTGGATTAAATTTTTAGAAATGGCAAGACCCAAACCAGTACCTCCATACTTGCGGGTGGTTGAGCCGTCAACCATCACAAATGGGCGGAAAAGCTTGTGCTGTTGACCTGGGTCAATGCCAATTCCCGTGTCTTTGACAGTGACAACCACCGAGCTTGAACTAGAGCCAACATCTTTGCTGCTATAGTCCGTAGATACTTCCGGAGAGGATACCTTTTTCTGGTAACGTCCACCATTTTCTTCTTGTCTCCCCTCCTGAGAGGCATTGGGAGCAGAAGTAGGCTCAACGGAAGAAATCTCCATTGGAGTAGATTCTACTTTTGTAGTAATAGCAATACCACCAGCTTCAGTAAACTTGGCAGCATTGCCAATTACGTTCAAAAGAACCTGTTTCAGTTTAGCTGGATCGACTCGAACAGGAATAACATCATGTATATCTTCGGTTTGAAACTCTAAACCTTTTTGCTGAATATGCACAGCTTCCAAACTAATTACTTCATCAAGCAATTTGCGTAAGTCAACAGGTTCTATTTCTACTGAAAGCTTACCCGCTTCAATTTTAGCGATATCGAGAACATCGTTGATAATTCCTAATAAATGAATTGCTGCATCATCAGCTCGGTGTAAGAAGTCCATTTCCTCTTCTCGGTGGTCACACAAGCCATCCTTAACTAGCCGTAGACAACCAATGATGCCATTGAGCGGAGTCCTTAACTCATGGGATGTGCTGGCCAGAAATTCATTTTTTAGTTGGTTAGCTGTTTGAGCTTCTTTCCAGGCTGTTTGTAGTTCTTCTGCCCAAGTTCTGAGACGGCTAACCATTCCCTCCAAGGCTTCCGATAACTGATTGAATTCTCGAATTTGGAAGTTTCGAGGGATCTGATCCGTTGAGTCCTTTTGAAATTCATTTAAGGCATAGTCTCTGAGTTTTTCTAGGGGACGTGCTAGTTCACGAGCAACGTAAAGTGTCGCCAAAAAGTTAGCTGCAATTAAGCCGCAGGTTAGATATAAGAGAACTCGCCGAATATCTTTAAGACCAGCTAGAGCGTTGTCTTCAGGAGTGACCGAGAGAATAACCCACTTTTGATCTTGTTCGCCAGTAACAGGACTAGGAAGAGAACTGTAGCCAGCAATTGAGATGCCTTTCCCATTGTCAAAGGAAGAAATATGCTGAAAATACTCTCTTCCAGCCACGGCATTTTGCACTGCTATTTCAAGCTTCTCTGAATTTTTTGCTTGAGAAATATTACTGCCAACACGCTCTGGATCTGGATGGGCAAGAATTGTTCCGTCCTCGCTAATCACGACAGGATAACCAGATAAAGATCTGCGCTTAGCACGTTCTTGCTCTAGTAAGGCTGACCGGATAGTGAGGACATATTGGAGTTGACCAACTTTGTCATAAACCGGCGCACTTAGCATTAATCTCAGTTGACTATTGGAGTTAAATCGATTAGCAATACCGAGAAGCGCCTTAGGTGGTTTTCGAGGTAATAGAGGTTTTACATAAATCTGAGCAGGATCTGAGAACAAGTCAGTTTGCTGCTTAGGCCAGGGAACAACTTCGCTCTCGAAAATCAATTGATTGCCACAAGTGCTAGCAACAATCTCTTTTGTTTCGAGAGAGCTTAATTGGGCGCACTGGATCTCGGTAGGTAGTTTTTGAGCGAGTTGATCAACAAACCGTTGGTAGGCTTCTGGCGACTGAGACTGGAGGACTACGCTTTCACTGGCACTAGCTAGATTAGTTTGTAGCGAGACAACTGACTCTTGGATACTCTCAGCTCTTCTCACCGCACTTTCAGTCAGGTTTTGGCGAGCTGTATCTAGGAGCGCCGTGCGTGCTTTTCTGTAGGTCACATACACCCCGGCTAATAAAACTGGCACGCTCAGCAGCAACAGGCGCGACAGTAGGATACGACGAAAGGAGGATTGACCTGGCTTAGCCATAGGACGTCTCTGGGATTGAAATATAAAATCCGTTAGCAGTAATTAATGTAAGAAGTGTAGATGCCCAATCTATGATTTCTGATGTTTGTTTAATCAGACTTGTTTCCATAGTTACATACTTGTAGCCCTTGATTTTATAGCTCTGGCTAGGATTTTTACTACTACTCCAGAGCTACTAGGCTTTACTCTCATCAACATAGACAGATTATGCTGCAATAGCAGCATATCTTAGAAATGTTGAATCGACCTCACACAACCGTAGTACTAGCGATGAGCGCTGATGGCAAGATTGCAGATGTAACGCACTCACCTGCCCGATTTTCCACTGTAGCCGATCTAGCACATCTTGAAAGACAAGTTGCCGCAGCTGATGCTGTTTTGTTCGGTGCCGGTACTCTACGCGCCTATGGTACAACCATAAGTGTTACTAACCCCCAATTGCTACAAATGCGTTTACAACGGGGTATGTCCTTACAACCGGCACAGATTGTTTGTTCTCGTCAAGTAGATTTTGACCCGCAATTACGCTTTTTCAAGCAACAGATACCTCGCTGGTTATTAACCACGACAGTTGGTCTAGGACAGCTTCAAAAGTTGTCTCTTGTCGGTAGTTTCGAGCGGATTTTGGTGGCAAAGACCGAAAAAGCAGGGCTAGATTGGTTTGATGCCTTTGTTCAGCTAAGACAGTTAGGGATCGAAGACTTAGCTATCTTAGGAGGTGGCTCAATAGTCGCTTCCCTACTAGCTGTTGATTTAATTGATGAATTGTGGCTAACAGTTTGCCCTTTGATTTTAGGTGGTACAGCAGCGCCAACACCGGTCGATGGTGAGGGTTTTCCCTGGCAGGTAGCACCACTTCTAGAACTTGTGGAGGTTCAGACGATCGAACAAGAAGTCTTTTTGCACTACCGACGGCAACGTTCGTGAACTTAGATTAACCTAAATAAAGTTTGCCTTTTGCAAGTAAAAACTGCTTTGTTACTGATTTTGCTTAACAAATTTGCCAGTCATTGTCAAATCTAACTGTTACTACCGAGTTAATAGAACTCTTGCAAAAGTTCCTTTGACAAGAGATGGGAAAGAAATTTCCTTAAACTATGATCCGTTATCCATTACCCATTACCTATTTCCCTTGACCCGACTTCTGCAAGAAATTTAATGAAGCGGTATCTTAAGAAGTTTTTACCCTGGATTTTCCCAATGGTTCAACAACCCCAGCTTGACTATTCCATTACCTGGGTCAACTGCATGGCTGACATTCCCCAAGCAGATTGGGATGCTCTTGCCCAGCCCCTGAAAACCCCTTTCTTGGAATGGGAATGGTTGAATAATTTAGAAACCTCTGGTAGCGCTACTGCGAAAACAGGTTGGTTGCCCAATCACCTAACACTATGGCGAGACAGGCAACTAATCGCTGCGGCACCCCTCTATGTCAAAGATCATAGCTATGGAGAATTTGTTTTTGACCATCAGTGGGCTGATTTATCCCACAGGTTAGGAATTGAGTACTATCCCAAGTTGTTAGGGATGACCCCCTTTACACCAGCAACGGGCTATCGGTTTTTAATCGCGCCGGGAGAAGACGAGGATGAGCTGACGGAGGTAATGGTAGCAGCAATTGACCATTTTTGCGATCGCAACCGCATTTCTGGCTGTCATTTTCTTTTTGCTGATCCTGAGTGGCGTTTAGTAATGGAACGCCACGGCTTTACTAGTTGGTTGCACCACAGCTACATTTGGCAAAACAAAGGCTTTAGTAACTTTGACAACTATTTGAGTGTCTTCAACGCCAATCAGCGCCGTAACATCAAGCGGGAACGTAAAGCTGTTGCCACCGCAGGTCTAAGGCTAGAAGTCTTAAGAGGTGATGAGATACCTAAATCCTTATTTCCCATGATTTACAGCTTTTACAGCAGCACCTGCGACAAATTTATGTGGGGAAGTAAGTATCTAACTCGCAAATTCTTTGAGCAACTCCATCCCAACTACAGTCATCGTGTGCTGCTATTCACCGCTTACCGTCAGGATGATAATCGTCGTCCAGTGGGCATGTCTTTTTGTCTGACCAAAGATGAGAAGCTCTATGGACGCTACTGGGGTTGTTTTGAAGAATATGACTGCCTACATTTTGAGGCTTGTTACTACAGCCCGATTGAGTGGGGTATTAATCACGGCATTCAAATGTTTGACCCAGGTGCAGGGGGTCGCCACAAGAAGCGTCGCGGCTTCCCTGCCACTCCTAACCATAGTCTGCACCGCTTTCATAATCAACGCCTCATGAGAATTTTACGCCAGTACATTGGTGAGATTAACGAGATGGAACAGCAAGAGATAGATGCCATTAACCAGGAATTACCTTTTACAAAACGGGAGATCAAATTTGATCTTCAGGATTGAATTAGCTGACAGGAGTCTCTTTCCCCAGATAGGTTCATTTTTGTTAAAATATTGTAATAATTCTTAAACAAAGCCAGATGAGCCCATGAACCAACCTAGTTTAGATTTAGAGAAGATTTCGATTCAACTTGAGAGTCCTAGTTTGCGAGATCGCATGCTCGCTCTCGTTTCGCTGCGAGAAGTTTCCCCTGCTGAGGCATTACCCTTAATTAAAAAAGTCCTCAATGATGAAAGCTTACAGGTTCGCTCTATGGCAGTATTCGCCTTAGGGGTCAAGCCCACGGTCGAATCCTACCCAATTCTAGTAAGATTGCTCGAAGCTGATCCAGATTACGGCATTCGCGCTGATGCAGCAGGTGCTTTGGGATATCTAGGCGATCCTCAGGCATTTCAACCTTTGGTTAGAGCTTTCTACGAAGATACTGAATGGCTAGTGCGTTTTAGCGCGGCTGTTTCTCTCGGTAATATCAAAGATCCTCGCGCCCGTGAGGTTCTCACTCAGGCGTTAAACAGTGATGAAGTGGTGGTGCAACAGGCGGCCATTTCCGCCTTAGGTGAAATCAAATCGACCGAATCGGTAGATGAAATCCTACGCTTTGCCAAATCAGAAGATTGGCTAGTACGTCAGCGCTTAGCAGAAGCCCTTGGTCAGCTCAAAAGCGAAAAAAGCATCTCCGCCTTGAAATTCTTAGCAAAAGACAGTCATGCTCAAGTATCTGCTGCAGCATCTATTTCCTTAAAGCGCTTGTTGGAAGACTCGGAGAGGACAGCACAACGATAAAATTAGAATTGTAAAATTTTAGTTTTTTCCAGCAAAATCGCTTATTTCATGGATGCCAAAGAGTTTTTTGAGCAGTGTGCTGGCAAATGGTTCTCTCAGCGCACTAGTCACTACCTAGATTTCCGACCAGCTAAGAGTGGTAAGTCCGACATATTTGTAGAAACCCTTTCTACCGATAATGCAGAGGTAATCAAACTTTGCCAGAAGCATGATATTCGCCCAGAAGTTGCCTTATTGGGATTAAGGTATCGCTGGGAGGGAACTATGGAAGGAGATAAAAATAAACATATCGGTTCAACCTTAATTGTACCTGTTCCTAATTTAGAAAAGCCCAATCAGGGTCTTCTCTTACAAGAGAGAGGCAATTCTGGGAAAAACCCTCTTGTTGGTCAGTACATCCTTGGTGAGGACGGAGCTTTAACTATGATTACTGAGAATGAAAATCTGTATTCTGAAGAGCGGATCTGGTTTGCTAGTCCTAACCTGAAGCTACGTAGCGGTCTCATCAAGCGATTTGGTCGCTCTACTCAAGCTTCTATTTCTTCTGAAATTCGTATGGGTCTTACTCAGCCTCCTCAAAAAACGGAAGATACTGCTGTCAGTAACTAAGGCAAGAGTTCGTTGATCAAAAAGTTGGAGCAAACTCAATAAATTCAAGGCAATAGCTTGCTTCAGCTTTTGTTCTTCAGTAGAAAATGGCATCTTAAAGCATATAGCAGTTTTCAAATGAATAATTGACAATTTTCTCTTTCTTAAAGAAAGAAGATTGATACAAAGGAAGAAGTTGTTGGCAATTTCATCTTAAAAGACTCTTGCTTTAAACCTGATTAATTATCAATTGTCAATTGTCAAGTATCCATTGGTAACGCTCGATTCATTTAACGGTAGGTGCGGGAATTGTTAGCTTCAGTGTTCCTGTTTGGCGTTAGCTGTTGCCGAAGGATGATCTAGTACTTGTTAACTTTTAATTCTGCTCTCCCTTAGGACAAAATATGTCTAAGGGGCTAACGGCTAGTGAGCCGTTTTGGTGCTTAGGTATCTTTCTACTTTACTGTGCTTAGTGAGGGTAGGTACATTGGTGTTCTTGTGACCTAAGAATTACTCTCCTAGCTTATGGAAATACTGTGTAAACAGGTGAGAAAGTGTCAAGACTACAAATTCGTTCGGCAATCCCTCCTATACTTGCGCTTAGCTTCGCCCACTCACTCTAGCTGAATCCGATATCATCAGGATGGAGCCAATCTATCCAGGGTCACAACTGGAGGGCATGAGGTGAAAAGCCCAAAGCTTTTTACCAGTTTTGACTAAGTGATTGGAAAATGCAATTTAGCTGGATAAGACAAAACAGTTTTGGAATGAGGGGAAAAAACTTTTGCAGTTGTCTTTGAGTCAGTCTGTACTAATTCAACGACGGTTGCCAACCCTTAGGATTTGTCGTATCTCCCCCGTAACTAAGTCTTTGAGCTACCTAAAATATGTTTACCAACAAAAGCAAATTTTTACTGGATAATCCGACCCAGCTAAACTACGGCATCGCAGTCACTGATGTCGATGGAGATGGATCTTTTGAGTTATTTGTTGCTAGCTTTAGTGGTCCTAATCTAGTACTGAAATATAACGGTGAGGGTTTTGTTGACATTGCCGATACCACTCTGGCCGATACCCAATGTCGAGCAATTGGTGTGGCAGCAGGTGATATTGATGGGGATGGACGGGAAGAAATCTATGTCCTGAATGCCACTACCTCGTTTGATGGTAAGCAATTTGGTAATTTTGCTGGGCAAGGTAAGGATTGCAGCGATCGCCTCTTTGACTACCGAGATGGCAAGTGGGTCGATCTATTTTCCTTACCAGAAAACCAAGGTGTCCTCAATCAAGGTGTTGGTCGTTCCGTCATTTGTCTAGATCGCCAGGGAAATGGCAAGTATGGCTTTTTCGTTACCAATTATGGTGAGCCAATGCGACTATATGAGCTAGATGAGAAAGGTCGTTTGGTAGATATGGCCCCGGCGGCGGGATTGAACTTAATGACTAA
Organism: Coleofasciculaceae cyanobacterium; assembly: GCA_049683475.1. GTDB lineage: Bacteria > Cyanobacteriota > Cyanobacteriia > Cyanobacteriales > Coleofasciculaceae > JBAUJE01. The sequence goes on from JBAUJE010000398.1 coordinate 55,927, forward strand.
GGGTAGATCAATTATTGCTTTACCTCTAGTTTCTCAGCGCATGGATATCTATGCGGTTAATGAGGAGGGGGCTAACTTCTTGTTTCGTAACCGGGGTGATGGTACTTTTCGGGAGATGGCTGAAGCCGCAGGTGTGAGCGATCGCTATGAGAATGGTCGTGGCTTAGTCTCCCTAGACGTGGATGGAGATGGACGCTTCGACCTAGTTTATGGCAACTGGGAGGGCCCCCATCGCATGTACCTGCAAACAGAACCTGGGCATTTCCATGAAGTAGCGCCCGCAGAGATGGCTGTGCCCTCTCGTATCCGCACCATCATTGCCGCTGATTTCGACAACGACGGTTACGAGGAATTGTTTTTTAACAATATTGGTGAGCCTAATCGCCTGTTTGCCCGTCAGCAAGGCAGTTGGAGTAGGGTGGACATTGGCGATGCTTGGGAACCAGATGGTTGGGGTACAGGGGCAGCGGTAGCAGACCTTGATGAAGATGGTCAGCTAGCACTATTTGTTGCCCACGGTGAGTCTGTAGCTCAACCACTAACTCTTTATTCACCGTCTCAGAGCAGTAATTCTTGGTTACGAGTGCTACCTTTGACTTCTCAAGGGGCACCAGCACGGGGAGCTAAAGTAACTTTGGTGGGAGAGAAAAGAAGCCAACAAAGAGCGATTGATGCAGGAAGTGGCTATCTTTGCCAGATGGAACCCGTAGCGCATTTTGGTCTAGGCGATGAGCAGATAGTCAAAAAAGTCGAGGTTTACTGGTCTGATGGAGCGACAGTTACAATTGATTGTCCTGAAACCGAGCAGGTACTTCGGATTTCCCATCCTTAGACTTTTGCCAGATTTTACGTCCTTCTCGATCCAGTTTGGTTGCCTCGTTAATGGCAGCACCCCGAAGATCAGTACGACGAAGATTGACACCGAAGAGGTTGGTTCCACTCAGGTTAGCATCACATAAAGATGCTTCCTCTAAATTGGTGGCGTCTCGGAAGTAAGTAAATGCACCCCACTGCTCCTTAGAGGATGTCAATATAGCATTCTCCAAATTAGCACCTTTCAAGTTAGCTTTACGTAGGTCGGCACCACCAAGGTCAGCCTCCCGTAGGTCAGCATTACTCAGATCAGCCTCCCGTAGGTCAGCATTGCTTAAGTCAGCTTTGCTCAAGTCTTTACCCTGACCATTCTGATTACGAAGCTCCCAAACTAGACGCCATTTGCTGTACAGTCCGGTGCTATCTTTAATCTTGGCACCACTGAGGTTAGCCCCTGTCAAGCGAATGTCCTGAAGATTAGCACCGCTCAAGTTAGCGCCACTGAGGTTAGCATCGCTCAGATCAGCTTGGCTGAGATTGGCACCACTGAGGTTAGCATTACTTAAGTCAGCTTTGCTCAAATCAATTTGGCTGAGGTTAGCACTACTGAGGTTAGTACCGCAGAGGTTAACACTGGGTAGGCGAACACCACGGAGGTCAATGCCTTCCAAATCTGCACCAGCTAAGTCTTTAATTGGGTCTATGCCAGAAACTCTTAGCTGTCTTAGAAAATTGTTTACGTCTGTTCCCTTAATCTGTTTAATAAGATCTAGGAATTCTGGAGACAACTGCTTATCTTTCATAGCTACTGAAACCTTTTTTTGCAGAGGTTTATCAATCAAACTTTACCTACTAAGATCCTCCCACAGCCAGAGCCGGGGAGTCATCTCCAAATAGGTTGAAAATAAAGGCTGATTTAACTTAACCTTACAGGTTTTCTCAAGAAATAGCAGTTATTAGTAAGCTTAATAAATAAATTAACAATAAAACTCAAACACCAAGAAAATTTTAATACTGTTCCCTGGCGTAAAGGCATGACAAGTGAAATTTTGCAAAATCTAGACGAGGTTGGTACACGTTTTGTCCGTATTCTCTGGTGTGATAATGCTAACGTGATTCGAGGTAAGGCAGTACACCGCAAAAGTTTATCGGAATACCTGCAATTTGGTGTAGGCATTTGTGCAGCCCAACAAGCAATACCAGTGATGTATGATGCCCCAGTCCCAGGCAGTGGTCTAGGTCCAGTAGGTGAAGTACGGTTGATCCCCGACTGGAATACCCTAACACCTTTACCCTACGCACCAGGCCACGCCCGTGTCTTCGGAAATTTATGCAAAGATGGTCAACCTTGGCACTTCTGCCCTCGTAATTTTCTCAAAAATATGGTGGCTAATGCCGAGAGGGAAGGACTAGAAGTAATTGCCGTTTTCGAGAATGAGTTCTACTTACTGCGGGGGACGGCGGAAGTATTTATTCCAGCAGATCAGACGGTTTTTGCCTCAACTTTATCAATGGATTTAAATCAATTGGTAATTGACGATATGGTAGAAGCGCTAATAGAGCAAGGCATGCTGGTAGAACAGTATTACCCAGAATCTGGTCCTGGTCAACAGGAAATCTCTATACTCTACACCCATGCCCTCGCCGCAGCAGATCAGCAGATTGCTTTTCGGGAAACAGTCAAAGCGATCGCGATAGAGCATAATCTGATCGCTTCATTTTTACCAAAGATATTTCCTGACCAAGCAGGGAGTGGTTGCCACCTTCATCTCAGTTTATGGCAAGAGGGAGAAAACCTCTTACCCAGTTTAGAAAACGATGGAGAACTTTCAGATATTGCTCGTCGCTTTATGGCAGGAATTCTACATCACCTCCCTGCTTTGATGGCACTAACAACGCCTTCTCCCAACTCCTATCGCCGTATCCGTCCTCACTGTTGGAGTGGTGCTTTTCGCTGTTGGGGAATAGATAACCGTGAGGCAGCATTGAGAGTACCCACTAACCCAGCTTTACCTAGCCCTACTCATTTTGAATTAAAAACTGTAGATGCTTCTGCTAATCCTTATTTAGCATTAGGGGCAGTAATTGCTGCTGGTTTAGATGGTGTGCGCCAAGGTCTAGAATTAGCAGAACCTGTAGGGGTAGACCCTGGTCAAATGAGTGACTCAGAACGCAGTAATGGTAATATTGAGCGCTTGCCAAGAAACCTGGGGCAGTCAATTGAGCAACTTAGCAAGGACAAAGTTCTTTTAGATGCCTTGGGTTCCGAACTTGCTCAAGCTTACCTAGCAGTACGTAAAGCTGAGTGGGAAGCGATGAAGGATTTGGAGTTGGACGAGGAGGTAAAACTTTTGTTGGAACGATATTAAGGAGAGGAGATGGGGGAGAGGGGGGAG
>JBAUJE010000399.1:0-3523 GCA_049683475.1 Coleofasciculaceae cyanobacterium
TCTGGGGGAGGCGCGCCGTCACCCAGCGGGGGGTTTGGGGGGTAGAATCCCCCAAGCTAGATTTTGATTACCTCACTCCTTAACCATATTCAGCGATTTAAATCGCCAGGACTTGTATGACCAAAAATAATGTGATTATTTGTCCTAAATAATTACACTCTGCAAACACCCCACTACCACTTAAGCACTAACCTTCATAGCTGTTTTTCCATCTTCTACAGACTGTTTCTGTTTTGCTTCTTGAGCTAAAAACTCGGCTAATTGTTCTTCAATCTGCTGCCGAACAACCTGGCGATACTCTAGAAAATGCTCATTGTGGGCGCAGACGGTCAGATAATGCTCCCATACCGCTGAATTTCGCATCATCATACTCACTAAATGATGCCAAAACTTCCAACGAGTTTTGCGTTTAACCCCCTGTCGCCAGCAGACAATCAACAACGCCTTTAAATCAACTAAAGTAGGCAGCTTAAAAGGTGGATGACACTGCGGCACTCCCAATTTAAGGAAATAGCGGTAGACTCGATCTAAATATTGCTCCGGTTCGTACAATTGCCAGAACGCCTCAACATATTCCCTGGCAATCTCTTCTAGGGGTCGAGTTGGGATAAAATTCATCAAAGTTGTCTGGTTGATGTTTCCATCTTTACCCTGAAGCCTTCCCTCTTTATCTAATCGATGCCAAAGAGCCGTATTCGGTAAAGCCTGCAACATAGCAAATGTTGTGGTAGGAATACCAGTTTGTTCTGAAAATTTGACGATGCGATCGCCTGCTCCTGATTTCTCCCCATCAAAGCCGACAATAAACCCGGCAATCACCCGCAATCCTGACCGTGTGATTATCTCTATTGACTCAGCCAAAGAACTACGAGTATTTTGGAATTTCTTAGTCAGTTGTAGACTTTCTTCATCAGGGGTTTCAATACCCAGAAACACCGCATCAAAAAAGCACTCTACCATCAACTGTAGAAGTTCTGGATCTTGAGCAAGGTCAACAGAGGCTTCAGTGTTAAATCGGAAAGGATATTGATGTTGGGCTTGCCAAACCTTTAACTCTTTCAGTAACAACTTAACATTACGCTTATTGCCAATGAAGTTGTCATCAACCATAAATACACCCCTTCGCCACCCCAGTTCATAGAGGTAATCTAATTCAGCTAAAAGTTGTGCTGGTGTTTTAGTACGGGGTTTGCGACCATAAAGGACAATAATGTCGCAAAATTCACATTGAAAGGGACAACCCCGTGAAAACTGCACCGACATCGAATCATAAGCATCAAATTCTAATAAGTCGTAGCGAGGAATTGGCGTTTTCGTCACATTAGGTTTCTCACCATTCGAGCGAAAAATTCCTGTTGTTTCCCCTTTTTGAATGGCTTCAACAAACATTGGCAGGGTAATTTCCCCTTCATCTAATATCAAATAATCCGGGTTTGCTTCTTGGACTTCATGGGGAACAGATGTGGGATAAGGCCCCCCACAAGCAACTCGTTTACCCCTTCGTTTCGCTTCCCTAATTTGGTCAAGTAAATCCGATTTTTGAACAATCATGGCTGAAAGAATAACAAGATCGGCCCAATCCCATTCTTCTTCTGTTACAGTACGAATGTTCCTGTCTACCAGCTTAAACTCCCACTCCTGGGGTAAAATAGCGGCTACTGTCACTAATCCTAAAGGCGGCAGTAGAACTTTACGATTGACTAATTCCAGGATTTTCTCGTAAGACCAGAAAGTTTTTGGAAACAGAGGATAAATGAGTAAAATCCGCATTAAACCTTGACCTTAAATTGAATGTGACTATTTGCTTGTTGCGAAAAAATAATGTTTTAACTACTTGTAATGATAGTTCAGTGTCCGATAGACCTCCTGCCTAAAAATTTATACCCCTCCCCAACCCTCCCCTTACTAAGGGGAGAGAGCAAGGTTTTTCTTAACTTCCCCCCTCTTGGCAAGCAGGATAGAGAGGGGTCATATTTTGAGATGAATCAGCCGACAGACAACCTACCCGCTAAAATAAAATCAAACTTCAGTTCTAACTCAAGTCACCTCTAGATGTGATTGGTGATTGACTAGGTGATTGGGGTGAGCGCACTATTCCATTAGACAGACGCAGATTCAACACAGCAGAAATGGCAACTCTCTCAATTAGCTTTGAGATGGTTTAGCAGCTCTAATTTACAAAAGCATGCTTACTACAAAGATTTTTTAATTAATAAGCAATCAACATTATTTTCATTACTCATAACTCATAACTCATTACTTATTCCATGCCCGATGAGACAGTAAAGAAGCCATAACTCGGACACCTCGCAATTGATTAGTAAGAGGTAAATGACCTCTAGGAGCCTTCAAATCCCAGATAAACTCATTCGGGTATCTTGTCCAATCATTACCTGTCTTCCAACCAATTTTAGGCCAAAGTTTTTCCCAATTTTTGCCCACAGATAGCCAAAGTTCCCGTTGGACGGAAAAGCCAAAATGACCTTGAGAGTGAATAAACCACAAGTTGTTAATGGTTTGTAAATCAGTAATAGGGAATTTATCTACTTCAGAAAAGTAGGGCCATTTTCTCTGTATGGCTGCTGGCCCTGCTAATTCACAAAGTTTTTCCAGGGTAAGACTATCTGCTCTCAAAAAGTCCCTCTCAACTAAGAGGTGTTGCAATTTGCTGTAATCAATACCCTTATCAGAGTTGAGGGGAACAATACCCTGGGGAAATTTGCTTTGCAGAAATTCTCTAGCTTCTGGCCTATTGGCTTCATAAAGAGCTTGGTAGGCAAAACCAGCCACTAGACTAGGAGGAGTCGAGGGTTGCCCCTCTAAAAACTTCATCAAAAATTCTCGACCAGCAGGGCCAGCAGTAACTAGATCCGGAATTAGCTGGAGTTGTTTTTTTTCGGAACCGGAATCGAACTGGCGTGTTAATTCAGCAATCTGGTCGGGGTCTAGTGGCACGGAAGGAGTTGTTTGGTTAATCATGAAGCAGCTTGTTCAAGGTGGCAGCTACTTAATCATTGTCGGTCTTAAGGGTTGCAGATGTGAAGTTAAAACTCCATACTTTATCTTCCAATAGCGCTGGCGGATGTAACATTTGGAAATTTTGGGGGCTAGGGGGGCTAAATTCAGAGTATTGAGTTCCCCAGTCATCTCGATTTTAGATTTTAGATTTTAGATTTTGGATTTTGGATTTTGGATTTTCCCCTTTGTGCAAAGTTGAGGGGTGTGTACTCCACAATAAGTTGTTGTGTCTTGTCCTATTAAAAACAAAGTGATAATATAATATTGTTGCAACTGCAATCCAGACAAAAAGCCAGCCTGAAAAGTTTGACTGACCGACAGGCTGGCTCTGGCTCCCAATATCACAAAGGAGACAATTTAATTATGACGTATCGAGACAGCCTAAGTCCTTGGGCGATAGTCCGCCTATTGCCAAATAACTTGCAATGGGTAATTATCGCCCGTTACCGTAACCGTTCCGACGCAGACGGACACCTGCAACTCTTGCGGCGGCGAGTCCCCCAGA
>JBAUJE010000400.1:0-6800 GCA_049683475.1 Coleofasciculaceae cyanobacterium
ACATCATTAATAACAGTTTTGAAAGAATTACCTACACAGAAGCCATTAGTCTTTTAGAAAAAGCTGATCGCCAGTTTGAGTATCCTGTCAGCTGGGGTTTGGATTTACAATCAGAGCATGAGCGTTATTTGGCAGAAGAACTATTCAAAAAACCTGTGATTGTCAACGATTACCCAGTAGGCATCAAAGCTTTCTACATGCGCTTGAATGATGACGAAAAGACGGTCCGGGCCATGGATGTTCTTGCTCCTAAGATTGGTGAGATTATTGGTGGTTCGCAGCGTGAAGAACGCCTTGATGTTCTTGAGCGGCGTATTAAAGCTCAAGGAATGGAACTAGAAGATTTGTGGTGGTATTTAGACTTGCGTCGCTATGGCACAGTACCACACGCCGGTTTTGGCTTAGGCTTTGAGCGATTAGTGCAATTTATGACTGGTATGGCGAATATTCGCGATGTAATTCCCTTCCCCCGCACACCTTTAAGTGCTGAGTTTTAGTTTCTTGCTCCACTTCAACTCAAAATTCCGATCACAACATGCTTGCCGTAAAACTTGGTTCTTGTGCCATGAATTACCACATCAATAACACTGCCATCTTGGCAAAGCCCTTTGACTGTACAGGAAATATTGGGGTTTTTACCTTGAAAACACTCAATAAGTTGTTGAGCAAAAAACTTACGGCTGTCTGCTGCTACCAGCTTCAAGATTGATTCTAAACAGACAAGTCCACCCAAACTATAACCAAAAATCTCTGCTAATCTAGAGTTAGCATAGAGAAATTTACCATCTGTTCTAATAATGTAGAAACCCAGAAGAGATAATTTTTCTTGGAGAGAAACTCTTTCCTCCTGTTGCTCTAATTGCTCTTCTGTTTGCTCTAATTTCGCCTCCTGTTCTTGGCGTTCACTATATAGCAAAGTATTGTCAATAATCAGAGCCATTTGCTCAGCTGTTATGCGCATTAAATCAGCAGATTGAGAACTAAAATGTCCTGGCTGTGAATGCATTAAGGTTATGATGCCCAGTAAAGACTTACCTTTAATAATCGGTACACCTAAAACTGAACGTACCTGATAAGGTTGACTTTCTAACGTTAACCAACGCTCATCATGTATTGTGTCGGTGATTAATCCAATCTTGCGTTGGCGAATCACCCAACCAGCTAAACCTTTGTCTAGAACCGTACCAATTAGCATTTGTCTTTGGATGCGGACTGTAGCACCTCTAGCGAGAACACTTTCTGTCACAACACCATCAGCATCTAGTAAAAACAGGCTACTTTCTTCGGCGTTAGTTAGTTTGCGGGCAAGTAGCAAAGTCTGTTGCAGCAGGGATCTGAGCATCAGTTTTCCCGTCGATGTTTCCATCGTAGTTACCAAAGTCCGAAATAGCTCTGAGTGAGCATCTAGAGCTACTTGCTTACTTTTCAGTTGAGCGCACTTTTGGCGCAGCGATGCCAATTCCTCAATTAGCTGTTCTTTGGATTTGTCGAGATCACTCACCTTTACCCCTATTAGTCAAATAATTATTTAGCTTAAAGTTGCCTGTGATTATTTATTAATAGCCTCAGCTTCTATGATATTAAAAAAAAAATTCATCTGTAATCAGTCAGATTACAACTGCAATAATAACTTTTTAATCATTTTGTAAAAGTTATTTGTTTAAGCAGGTCTGCACCCAATAAAAACCACGACTAAGAATGAATATTTATTTGCTTTTTCATTGCTCAGGGCAAAATCATATGACATTAACAGTTTGCCAAAATTAAAATAAAAAACTACTTTCCTTTGGCTCATACTTTCCCACTAAATTGTCTAGTCAGTGATATAGCTCAATATTATGTCTGGTCTTAGTCAAAAAAAATACTCTATAGTCCGACAGGTCCGCTTTTAGTTAAATAGGGCACTTTGTTAGATCATTTAGCCTTGTCTCATTTTGCAGAATAAGGCTATAGGATAAAACGTATTGGTAACTTGAAGCCATCCCTTCGAGAGATGTTACTTATCTTTACTTTCTATCTAATTAATGGCAGTTTGTTGGACTTGACAGTAACAGGACACAAGCCTCTAAGGAAGTAACTAATAAACAGTGGGGGGCAACAGGTGTTATTTGCAACTGTACTACTATGCTAAAAGCCGCCTTTTTACAGGGAATACTGGGAGCTTCCAGCCTGCTGTTGGGAGCTTTAGTCGGGGTTGCTTGGCAACCGAGCAGGGCTATGTCAGCAGCCATAATGGCATTTGGTAGTGGCACTCTACTGTCAGCGATCGCCTTTGAAGTGACAATCCCTGTTCATCAGCAGAGTGGTTTTTTGCCACTGCTGGTAGGTTTTATCGTTGGGGGTAGTCTGTTTACAGGTATTACCCAATATATCGACCAGCATGGCGGATTTCTGCGTAAACAAGCCTCTAGTCGCCGCTACCTTTTAGAACATCGCCAGGAACAGGTATCAGATGTGTTAAATCGCCTGGCCCATGTCGAAGTTATGCAAAGTATGCCCCTGACCGAAAGGCAAGCGATCGCCCCTTATCTCAAGCCAATTTATGCCCAACCAGGAGAGGTACTTTGTCGAGAAGGTACACCAGGAGAGTACTTCTACATGATTGTGGCAGGAGAAGCTGAGGTAGTTAAAGATGAAAAAGTTCTCGGTAGCATGAAATCTGGAGAAGTATTTGGTGAGATGTCACTCCTGACGGGAGAACCTCGCTCAGCGACCGTAATTGCTCACACTCCGATGGAGTTATATCAGCTGCATCAAGAACACTTTGATAAAGTCCTTACCTATTCTCCCCACATGGCTTGGGCCCTAAGCCGCGCCTTGGCAAGGCGGTTAAGACTAGCAACCGATTCTAGGGTAGCTGTAGAAAAAAATTTAGACCGTTGGCGGCAAAGATTGATTGATAAAGTAGAATTAGACCTACTGATGATAGAAGATCCCGCTACCCTGGAGGGACTGGTTAAGCGTTCCGCTCCTTTGGCAATCGTTATTGGCACCTTAATTGATAATATTCCTGAATCATTAGTAATTGGCATCTATGCTGGAAACTCACACTTTGGCTGGTCATTTCTGCTAGCTGTTTTTATCTCTAATTTTCCAGAAGCATTATCTAGTGCAATAGGAATGAAACAAGCAGGAACTAAGAAAATTCAGATTCTTGCTTTGTGGATTGCAGTTGTACTATTATGCGGCTTTTGTGCAGTTGCTGGCTGTTGGCTGGGGAATAGTATGCCTCTGGTGTTTGTGGCGATAGCTCAGGCTCTTGCTGGTGGAGCAATTCTGGCAATGTTAGCTAGCACTATGATGCCTGAAGCTTATGAACTGGGGGGAAGTTCAGTGGTTTTCTCAACTATTTTTGGCTTTTTGCTCGGTTTCTTCGTCTCGGCTAGTTAAAACTAATGCGATAAATCACTAGATTTCCTGACAAAACTTTCTTACTGCCTCGTAATGCAGTAATGAGTAACGAGTAAAATACACTCACTACTCATGACAATTTAAGGAGGGGATAATCCAAAATCCCAAATCTAAAATCAACAATCGGATTGACCTTTAGCTAACTTTCAGACTACGCAAACGATTGAGTGCTGCTGCTAATTCAAAGCGGCGGAACATAACTAAGTCTCCTTCCGGCAAGTTAGTAAGAATATCTAAACCCTGAGAGTCAATATCCATCATGACCCGATCTAAAATTTCCGGCACTGTACTATGTCCGTTAATGTACTGTTCCTTAGCATAGACAAGGGCAGAGGCAATCGCCCTTAACTGTCCCCTTTCAACAATCTGTTCTACAGCAGCTAAATCAATATCTTCTGAACCAAAAACTACCTGATCGACATCCCGGACTTTTAACTTAACTGCCTTGTGTCCCCGACTCGGATCGATACTTTCTGGTAAGGGTGCTCGCTGGGTAATCTTGCCAAACTTTTTGCCGCCTTCTGGGGTACGTTCCGTGGCATATTGCTGAGCAATTACCTTGGCTTTGTCCGTAACATCTTGGGGTTGAAAGTTTTCCATGGCAATTACCGTATCTGCCACATCAAAGTAATCACCACTACCACCCATGACTAAAATAGTAGAAACACGGTAATCGTGGTAAAGCTGTTGCACTTTATCAATGAAAGGGGTGATTGGTTCTTTATCCTTGGCAACTAGCTGCTGCATGCGGCGATCGCGAATCATAAAATTAGTGGCAGCGGTATCTTCGTCTACTAACAGTAATTGAGCACCAGCTTCTAGGGCTTCTATAATATTTGCGGCTTGGGAGGTGCTACCACTAGCATTAGGCGTAGAAAAATTGGTAGTAGAACGACCTTGGGGCAGTTGGTTAATGAAAGGGGAAATATCTACACCTGTAATACCCCGACCATCTTCTGCCCTAACTTTGACAGCCGCTGAATTGGTAACTACTAGTTCGCGTCCATCGTCGGGAATATGATTGTATACTCCTAATTCAATTGCCCTGAGTAAAGTAGACTTGCCATGATAACCACCCCCAACAATTAAGGTAATGCCGTTGGGAATACCCATGCCAGTAATTAACCCCCGGTTAGGACAGGTAAACTCAACTCGCAGCGCCTCTGGAGATTTAAAAGGGACAACCTCATCTAGTAATGGTCGGTCATCAACTCCACTACGTCGAGGTAGAATTGCCCCATCAGCAATAAAGGCAACCAGTCCCTTTTGAGCTAACTGTTGACGTATTGCATCGGCATCTTCTACGCTTTCTACCTGTTGCTGAAGCCTGTCTTGAGCCAATGATTGATACTTGAGTGCCCTTTCAACAATATCTGGCACATCTTCGCAGAGCATTTCTACCGCCTGTCGTCCTGAGATGCGACGACCTCGCGCTGGTAAACCAACTACAAATCTTACTTCTACTACTTCATCTGTCACAAAAACAGAGGTACGTTCCAGTACAGATTGTCCTGCATAGACAATGGCAATTAGTCCACTATTGCCAGTACCTCGCCGACTACTGAGCTTTTTTGCCACTAGGTCAAACTGGCGAGTTAGGTAATCTCGCAGGGCAACTTCACGGCTATGGGTGCGATAAAGTTGGTTGGGAAAGCCTGCGATTGAAAGTGGTATTTGCACCCGCACTTGACTGGGACTGGCAAAGGGATCTCCCTGGGTACGGTCAATAATCAGGGTAAAATCTGGAAATTTGTAGCTTCCTTTGATGTCTCTGTAGGCTTTATAGCTGAGGTCATCTAATTGCAACAGGAGTCGGCGCAGATTTTCTCGATTGCTCATAATTAAAAAGATGAACCGGGCTGTTGAAGAAATTCTGCCTCTTCTGGTGTTGTCTCTCGCCCCAAAATCTGATTACGATGGGGGAAACGCCCGAAACGTTCAATCACCTGGAAATGTCGATAGGCATAATTAATTGTACTGGCACTACTGGGTTCATCTTTGAGAGTTGAGAATAATTCAAGGCAGCGTTGCTGATCTGCTAGTTTCTCGCTGTGTTCAAAAGGAATGTAGATAAACCAACGTTGCACCGGTAGAAGTTCCTGGTCAAAGCCTTGAGCAACCGCGTGTTTGGCAGTGGCGAGGGCTTGGGGGTCAGTCGCAAAGGCTTGGGGTTGACCTCTAAACATGTTACGTGGAAATTGGTCAAGTAGGAGAATCAGTGCTAGACAGCCAAGGGGCGTTTTTTGCCAATCTCCTAACTGACCAATTGCAGAGAGTTGATAATCTTCCAGGAAGCGCGATCGCACTTCTTGGTCAAATTCTGGATTTTTGCTAAACCAGACTTTACGTTCTTTGCCGTAGTCTGGCTGATTGGGCTTGCCAAACCAAAAGTCTAAAATTTCTGGGGCTGATGACATCATTACAGGGTGTGGGTGACGGGGTGATAAACAATTTTCAATACAACTTGTTGCATTTTGTTAGCAATAATTTTAACTAGATAACAAATTTATCAAGATTTATGAGGTCGCCTCTCGTTATTAGGAAACTCTACAGCAAACTGCTGAGTTAATTGTCATCAAAGCTTAATGAAACTATTTTGCAATTAACTGATTTTACTGATAGTCTAATCTCACATCACTTATTGATTATCTTTATCAACAATTTTCTGGAAACAGTTCATGTCTAATTTACCGGATGTTCTTTGCTTAAGTACCAGTTCTAGCTTCGTTCGCTTCAATCAACCTTTGCTAAATCTACTATCGAGGCAAGTATCGATCGCTAATTGGGAGTATGTTCAAAGCCAGGACGAAGCTTGCTCAATGGACGGGGCCCTTGTATTGCTTCACGACTACCTCAAATCCCACCATCGACCCATCCATCTTGTCGGTCACAGCAGTGGAGGGTTGCTAGGGCTACTCTATGCCCAGCAACACCCAGAAAGGGTCAAGTCTCTAACGCTTTTAGCTGTGGGTGTGCAACCGGCTGTTGATTGGCAAGCTTACTACTACACCCAGCGTCAACTTTTACCCTGTAGTCGCAACCTGATTTTGACTCAAATGGCCTACAACCTGTTCGGTAATCAGAGTCAATATACTACTGAGTATTTAGTTCAGGTTCTAGAGCAAGATTTAAATTATTCACCCTCACCCCACTCACTGTGGCAACGAAAGACTATTTCTCCGAGGAAAGTACAAGTACCTTTGATGGTTTGTGGTAGTCAAGATGACTTTATTATTCCCCCCAATACTTTGCGGGGATGGTGGACTTTGATGAAGGAAGGCGATCGCCTTTGGGAATGTCCTCAAGGGCATCATTTCTTTCACTATTTCTACCCTCAGATGGTCAGCAAAGAGATTCTCAAATTCTGGAAATTGCTTGAGCCAAACTTA
>JBAUJE010000401.1:0-2164 GCA_049683475.1 Coleofasciculaceae cyanobacterium
GGGACATCCATCTCGATACGCTAAAACCGTTGGAGATTCAGATCAAGCGCTGAGGTGGGGGCAGTCTTTGGCGAAAAGAGTTTAATCCTAAAAAGATGAGTAGAGCGGGGTATGCGGCGGCAACTTACGTCCGGTTGAGCGTTAGTTTTTCGACTGATTGGGCTACGATTTCGGTCACTGGGTAGCACGCAAAGCGGGTGGTGCACGGGTTTGCCCGGCACCGATGGTCTGATGATGGAGCAAAATATGGGCGATGACGTGTGACCAGACGCTCGATTTTTTCAACTGCTCCGTAGTTCGCGAGGCCCAGCTTTTGAGCCTTTCGGCAGCCTGTTCGAGCTTGCGCTGGATCTCTTTGGCTTGGGTGTGGGCACAGAAGATGACGAGTGTGCGCACGCTTTGATGGGTGCGCGCCTTGGCCGTGTGCATCAGATACATGGGCCTGGAGGTGATTGCTTCGCGCGCCACGAGAGGATCGACCAGTTTGATGTAGATGCTCCACCAGTTGTAGATCAGTGCGATCAACCGGGCCATCAGTTCGCTGCGGGCGAGATCTTTGAGCGTGAACCCTCCCCAGCCCCATTGGTTTTTTAGCTCGTCGTAGCAGTTCTCGTTGTCTCCGCGCGGGTTGTAGAGTGCGCGTACCTGCGAAGCCGGGCGGTCCAGGTCAGTGACGTAGATTGCGTATTCGTAGAAAAGACTGTCTTCCTCAAGCAGCTCCAGCTCGGTGAGTTCGCCCTGCACACATGTCCCGGGAAGTGCTTTTGTCTGTTTGTCCGGCTTGGCTTTACGCCGATGCACCCGCCTGTAGACCACAACGCGGCGGGAACAATCCCAGCCTGTCAACTGCAAGCGACTCTCGCAGTGCTGCCAGTTGCCGGGAGCACTTTCCCACTCGGAGTTCAGTTCACACAGGGCGATCAGTTCTTTGACCTTTTTTGTCTGCTTGAGCTTGAACAGGTAGTGCATCCCGTGCGCTTCCAACTCAAGCATCCATGTTTGCGTGCCGTAGCCGATGTCCCCACGCACGAACTCCGGCCACCGGGTCTGGGGTGTGCGCTCCAGCCACCGTATCAGCGGCTCCAATCCGAAGCTGCCGGAGGTCTCGTTGCCCGGACGCACCTGCACACCCAGGCACAGCCGCAAGTGCCCCACCCAGAAGCTGTGGTAGGCGTGGCTGGGACGACCGGGCTTGGCCGGATTGTAGCCGAGAACCGCACCTTCCTGTTTGCCGTAGAGCGGCTTGACGGTGACATCGATATCCAAAATCCAAGGCACATCCAGGCAGCCTGCGCACAGCTGGTCGAAGCAGGCCTGAAGCCACTCTTCGGTCGCCGAAGCGTCTATGCTGCCGTCCGCGCCGGTGAGTTTGCGCAAACCCGCGCGGATGCTGTCCTCGCAGGGGATCTTTTCCATGCCGAGCATCTGGGCGTCCAGCTCTGCGTTGGCCAATGAGGCCATGTGCGCGTAACGGCTGTGCCCTTCCAATACCGACAGTAGGATCGCGCCGAGGACATCCCGTTTGTTCGGAGCGTTGTTGCTCATGTAAAACAAGGGGCAGCCCGCGACGAAGTCTTCGAACAATCCGGTCGTTTCAAGAAAATGGGCGAAGTAGCTCAGCCCGCCCATCCGGCTGGTGCGTGCGTGATCTTGCGACCATTCCAGATTCATGCCCGCGATCCGCGGTGAGGGACTGTTTTGCGCCTCCGAAGATGAGTCATTGACTCCATTTTCGAAGCCGCCATTTTGGCGAGTGAGGGTGCTGTCGGATTTCATTTACAAGTCGTTGTGCAAAATCAACTTGGCCGATGGCACCCTCTTTGAAAACTATTCAATTCATCTTTTTAGGTTGAACGACTTGAACGCACGGAGCGTGGCCTAATCGAAAGGCAGTGACAGCGTGGCCTCTGGCCGCATGCTCACAGAGGTAAGCCGTTAAAAGAAAAACTCGATGCAATCCACCTGTCACAGCCCGAACGCGCACGTCCCCTCGTGAGTGGGAGCCAAAGCTGAGCACTTCTTGCGCATTTCGTAGGCGGTTTGGGCTCATTTGGATATTCTCGCAAATGGAAGATTTACGCTACAACTGCTCGATAACCGATTCAACCAATTCAACTTGGGTGACCCCACGCTCTTTCGCCTGAGTCCGAAGCTTTAGATACTT
>JBAUJE010000402.1:0-3409 GCA_049683475.1 Coleofasciculaceae cyanobacterium
CTCTTGGTTTTGCAGTGCAAGAACCTAAGAATGGCTACTCTTCTCTGTACGAAAATCTAGATATTTTACTGGTTGTTAATCTGCTGCTATTTTTGGTACTCATGGCAGCAATTTCACCCCAAAGACAAGCTTTACAAGATTGGGCTCGCTACCGACACACCAAACTTACAAGTCGCAAACGCTTTTGGTTGACTTCTTTACTAATAGATTTGTTCTGGGATAATAAGTCTCCAGTACTAGTTGCGATCGCAACTAATCTAGTAATTGCTTTTGTTCCCGTAGTTAGCTGGATTCTCTTTTGGCCGGTGGGAACTAAGATGGCGGGAGAAAACCAAATTCAAGCCCTCTTTAGTGTAATTTTGACTCTGGGGGCAATTTTAATTTGTGCCATGATTGCTCAGCTGATGTTGTTAATGAAAACTCCTAAGCGAGCAATTTGGAGTGCTGTTACGACAATAGCCATTGTTGCCTTACCGCCGTTTATCTTAGGGCTATTTTCCTTGCACCCTGGACAAGAAGGTGGAGATATCTGGTTATTAACTGCCTTTCCTTGGCATGCCGTGGAGAACGCTTCGTTAATGGTGCTTGGACTAGTAATATTGGGACAGTTGGGTGTCCTCACCAGTTTGAGTTTTGGCTTAACTTGGCAGTTGCAGCGTATGGGTGAGTCTGCTTCTAAGGCGCTTTTGTCAGGTAATCGTTCTTTGCCTAGGTGACCATTCAGTTGTAGGGTGGGCAAGGTCAATCAACTTAGGAAATATCCCCGCGTCTCTTCCGTAAAGCTCTATAGCTCTTGCTCACTCTACCGCGCAATATAAGACTTAGCCCATGCATAACGCTTTGGATCTTTGTCGAGAAGATACTCTGCCACCTCTTTGCGTTTGCCTTTGTCTTTTGTCATCCTAACGATACGTTCAATTTCATCATCCATATCGTTGGCTCCTCGTTTTAGTGCCATTTCAAACCATTTATCACCCTGTGAATATTCCCCTCGGTCGTAGCATATAGCACCCATTAAGGTATAGGGTTGATGGCTATCAGGTTGAGATTCTCTCGCCTGGTTTGCACATTCTTCTGCTTCATCCAATCGTCCGAGGTCGCGGAAAGCTGCACCTCTTGTAACGAGTAGAGCTGATTTTAGATCGGATTCTCGAACTTTAGTCAAGTTTACGCTGTCTGTAGCTTTCAGAGCGTTTCCTGGTTTACCTGCTTTGCGCCAATTGCTACTAGCACTGGGTAGATTCCACCGATTTCCTGTTCGCTTGTATTCCTTTTCGTAGAATATTGCTTCTAGCCTGTAATGGGCGATCGCTATCTTTCCTGATCGGGACAATTGGCCTTCTTCAATTAACTGAACCACTTGTTTAGGATCTAGCCGTTCTTCCCTCTCAATTTTGAGCATGATTTCATAAAAAGGCTCCATTGGTAATCGAGAACCCATAATTTTATACTTACTTTTCAATAACTTGAAATGAAGTTGTTGAGTAATTTTTTCGGCTTCACTCAGTCCTACTTTTCTCAACCAGTCAATGTCTTTCTCAGAGATTTGCATTTCTGGATTGTTCAGCATTGCTTGCATTTCTCTAGACAAGCTGGAAAACTTTAGCTGACTGAGTTCTAGGTTTCTGAGGATAATATATAAACGACTAGAAGGCTCTGTATCTTGATACTGTGTAGCATTATATTTTTCTTTTAGCTGAGCAAATAATCTTCTTTCCTTCCGTTCTTGTTCAAGTTCAACTAAATTAGATAATTTTTGTTTCTCAAGCCATTTACATTCATCACGATTCAACTCTTCATCTCTATCCAGTTTCTTCAATATCGAATAGAGAGGACTTGAGATAGAGGTATCTGGGTGAGAAGAAACTTTATATTTAGACTTGAGCTCTGGAAATTCAATTTCGGCTTTTCTCTCTTCTTCTTGTTGCCAAAATACTTCCAGAGGTGTTTCAAGCTCTGCTTCCAATAACCAATCAGCTTCCGAGTCACTTAGTAACTCTCTTTTGTCTATTTTTTTGAGAATTGGGTAAAGAGGACTTTCTGGAAATTCATCTGGATACTGAGTTGCCTTGTATTTCTTCTTCAGTTCTGCAAAATCTTGTATAGATCGAGCAAGGGAAGCTGTTACTTGAAAGCCTTGAGTGTTAAGTAGTTCAATTTCTGAATCTGTCAATGTCTGCTCGGTATCCAGCTTGCAAAGAATTGAATAGACAGGACTTGAAATTGGAAGTTCTGAATTTTCTGGAATTCGATACTTTAGTTTTAGTTGTAAGCATTCAGCCTCAAGTCTCTTTAAATCATCTGCACCATACTGCTGTAATCGAATAGCACCTATAGTTTCATAAAGATAATTTTTGGCAAGCCATTTGAATTCTAAATCTGCAATTTGGATTTCTAAATCAGCCTTTCTCAGTATCATGTATAGCAAACGAGGAGATGATACACTCTTGATGGGGTTTACATGATATTTAGTTTTGAGAATCGCAAAATGTTTTTCCTGTAGTTTTTTGTCATCCATACCCGACACTTATAGTTACATTAAATTCCGATTAGCTGTACCTCCAGCATAGTTCAGCAAAATTGTTACGGTAAGTGATCGTAGCAGAGTGCTCCTACTCTAAAGGAGAATCCGAACAGCAGCCTTAGTGCAGACCCTCAATCAATAGACCTCCTGCATAAATCGATTTTTAGTACTGACTTCTAACGGATTAATCAACCTATTTAGGTATTCATGTAGAAGCTCTAATCAACTCTGTTTCATTAATTTGACTCAAACTCGACCTTATCATAAATATCTTCAATCAAGATTTGAAAGGAAAGAGAATTTAGATAAACTGTTTCCTTAGCATCGTCATACTCAGAAAATATCCAGCGTTTTTGCTCAGTTTTAAAGTATTGCTCAATGTGCATGGTGTACTGGTCAATGAGGAGATATTCCTGAAAACTGGCAATGCTGCGATAGGCTGCAATTTTTGCTTCTTTGTCATAGCTTCTAGTAGAGTCTGACAATACTTCTGCAATCATCAAGGGGTTAGTAATGGTATCTCGTCGTCCTGCTTGTAATTGCAATTTACCCTGAACTACCATGACATCAGGATAGGTATGGATACGTTTGTTAGGAATCCAAAGCCGTTGATCCGTAACAAACACTCGATAAGGCTGGCGTTTGAGGGCAAAATTCAGGGCTGCGTAAAAGTTACCAGCAATTTGATTGTGATTAGGAGTTCCGCCAGTCATCAGTACAATTTCACCATTGATGTATTCATGCCGTTCTTCTGAGTTAACCTCAAACTCAAGGTACTCTTCAGGTGTGTAAACTTTTTTCTCTTCAGCTTGCATAATCATTGATGGCAACTCTTAAGGCTTCAGTTTGTTGGTTTATCCAGGCAATTGCTTGTTCCACTGCTGT
>JBAUJE010000403.1:0-1804 GCA_049683475.1 Coleofasciculaceae cyanobacterium
AGGTTTTTGAGGAAGGCTGAAAAAGCCTTAAAACGCGCTCAAAAACAGGTTTCTCGTAGGAATAAAGGATGAACTACGTGTAGCCGTCTATGACTGAGCTACACGTTTCTGACGCTTCACCTGAGCAACTTGCTTGAAACTTCCGCACCAAGTAGAGGTTTTCTCATCTGCGTCTGTAGAGGCACGTTCCATACCCCTTACATAGTTAAGTATCACCATTGCTGCGGCTACATCTCTATCGCATCGGTAGCTACACTTCTCACAATGATGTTCTCTTTCTGCTAACGTTTTCTTTCTTTGATGACCACAGTTAGGACAAGTTTGAGAAGGTTTTACTTTTTTAGTTGGAATCTCGATGTAAAATCCTCCAGCCTCAGTAACTTTATACTTGATCAAGTCTTTTAAGTTACCAATACCAACGTCGAGTAAAGAACGATTTAGACCAGACTTTTGACGTTTATTCTTGCTTTTGGATTTGCGAGTCATCCCTTTAAGATTTAGCCTTTCAGTTGCTACCAGGCTATTACAGCTAACTATCTGTGTAGAAACCTTGTGTTGCCAATCTTGCCTTTGACGAGCTACGATGAGCTGTATTTTAGCTACAGCTTTATTTGCTTTTTTCCAGCGTCGGGAAGCTTTGACCTTTTTCTTGAAGTTTGGAGGACGCTTACGACAGCTGGTTTTAGCAATCTTGTTGATTTTAGCTTGAGCAGTTTTTACAAATCTAGGATTGCTCACTACATCACCGTTAGAATGAGCGATTGCGTGGTGAGTACCAAAATCTAAACCAATTGCACCTTTATCAGTCTGATATCGAGTAGGCGTACAACCAACAGTGATTGAAGCATACCACTTACCCTGCTTAAAAATGATTGTGCAAGTTTTTGGCGTTCCCCAATCACGCGCTTGACCTCGCATTTTGATGTTACCCAAATTAGTAATTTTCAGATAACCATTCTTCCCGTTGGTACAAGCTTTCCAACCAGATTTACAAGGATAAGTCCATCCCTTATATTTGCGACTGGTTTTAAATTTTGGATATCCCGATTTAAGTTTAAAAAACCGCTTAAAAGCAAAGTCAACACGCTTAACAGTATCTTGCAATGCATGGCTACCAAGCTCTTTATATTCTTCCCATTGTTTCTTGAATTCAGGCAAACAATTTTGCTGATCGTAATAATCAACAGACTTACCAAACTTCTTGTAAGAAGTTCTACGATGCTCAACGCAAGCGTTATACAGGTCTTTATGCAACCTACGCCAGTAATGCATCTTATCATTTTGAGTTTTTGACGGGTAAAGTCTGAAAGTGATTCTTTTGGTAGCCATAACACTCGACCTATTTGTTATACTGCGATTATAGCACGCGGTTGTACCCTGTCAATATGAAAGCTAGAAAAGGTTCTCACAGTGTTTTTAGTGTGCGATTGCACTTTGTGTTTGTAACCCATTATCGACGCAAAGCATTAAATGCAACAATGCTTAACCGTCTCAAGGAAATGGTCAAGCAAGTATCAGAAAAGATGGGTTGTGAATTAATAGAGTTTAATGGTGAAGCAAACCATATCCATATACTGTTAGACTTCCATCCTAAAAACTCAATCGCGGCTGTTGTCGGGAGTTTAAAAAGTTCTACAGCACGAATGCTAAAAAAAGAATTTCCACAAGAGGTACAAAAACATTACTGGGGAAAAGTATCTTTTTGGTCTAATTCCTATTACGTAGCGTCTTGTGGTGGTGCGCCGATTGATGTTTTAAAACAATACATCCAAAACCAAGCCACACCTTAACCGGAGCGCTATCC
>JBAUJE010000404.1:0-6190 GCA_049683475.1 Coleofasciculaceae cyanobacterium
ATAGTGACGATAACTGCTTCATTTGCTACCAAACCTAGCTTTTGCACAATGGGATAGCCTAACAGGGTATGAGAAGCAAAAAGGGAACCTATTAAAATTGAGGCATTCCAACCAAAGCCAAATGCTCGACCAATTAGAGTACCAGTAATTAGGGGTACAATAAAGGTCAAAAAACCAAAACCGAGGGAGCGATTTTTCTTTTTACGGAACTGCACCAAGTCAATTTCTAATCCTGCTACGAACATCAGATAAACTTTGCCAATGTCTGAGAGCAGTTTGATGGTTTCTGAGTCAGCGTTAAGCAGTTTTAAACCGTTCTGACCTAAAAGCACTCCAGCTACTAGCAATCCTACTAATCCAGGAAGTCTTAGCCGCTCAAAAATAGGGGGAATTGTCAGGCTGACTAAAATCAGCAGGGTAAAAGCGAAAATTGGATTGGCGAGAAATCCACTTAGTACTTCTTCCATAAAACACCCCCAAGGAAAGTGGTCAAAGAATGATGATTTGTTTTAAACAAAAAATGGTTGCTTCTACTAAAAACCTTAGCTTGGGGGGGCTTCCCCCCAAACCCCCCACTGGGGAGGACATGACTGCGCGACCTGCGCGCGCAGCTTGAACTGTCCGTCGGACGAAGTGCCTCCCCCAGACCCCCTGCACAAGGATTGATTGGTTGAGGTTAGTTTTCTTAAGTCAGTTATTTTGGTCTTAGACTAGCTAGCAATTCCCTTTGACATTCTGCTATATTACTACTCCTTCACAGCTATCTGCTTAGTGTGAAACCAAGCATTAACTAGCTTTTCCAATTCAATCCAAACAAAGACGAGAATGCTAAAACCAAAACAAATAGATAATTCTAAGGGACTTAGCCAGTAGGTGCCAAAGAAGTCTCGCAAAGGTTCGATGTAAATTAGCATTAACTGTAAGACCGTGGTTAAGATGACAGAACCCCACAGATAAGGATTGGAAAAAGGATTGAGTTTGATGGTTAGCTGAGTGTCAGAACGAACCGCGATCGCATGACCCATTTGGGCTAAACATAAGGTGGTAAATACCATGGTCTGCCAGCGGTCAGGATTACCAGAAGTTTGGGTATAGTTATTAGCCCAAACCATTAATGTAATGGTAATTAAGGCAAAGATAAGACCAATCCGCACCATGTATAAACCTAGTCCTCTGGCAAAAATAGTCTCGCGGGGATTATAAGGTGGACGTTTCATTACATCGGGTTCTGCTGGTTCCATCGCCAAAGCGAGGGCTGGCAAACCATCGGTGACTAGGTTCATCCAGAGAATTTGTAATGGTGTCAGAGGAACTCCTCCTAAACCAATTAAAGGAGCAGCAGCAATGGTTAAAACTTCACCAATATTGCTGCCCAAAATGTATTTAATAAAGCGACGAATATTAGAGTAGGTTACCCTTCCTTCTTCAGTTGCAGCAACAATGGTGGCAAAATTATCATCGAGTAAAATCATATCACTAGCTTCCTTACTGACATCGGTGCCAGTAATACCCATGGCAATACCAATATCAGCTTGCTTGAGGGCTGGGGCATCATTCACTCCATCCCCGGTCATGGCTACAAATTCACCACGACTCTGTAAGGCTTTAACAATCCGCAGTTTGTGTTCTGGGGAAACACGGGCGTAGACTCGAACTTGTTTAACCCGTTCCTCTAGTTCTGCTTGGCTGAGGTGGGCTAACTCTTGACCAGTTAAGATTAAAGCCCCCGGTTTAGTAATACCCAACTCCTGGGCAATTGCTTGGGCGGTTAACTGATGGTCACCAGTAATCATCACCACACGCACACCAGCCGCCCGACAACGTTCTACTGCCTCTCTTACCTCCGGACGGGGGGCATCTAGCATACCCACTAAACCCAACCATACCAACTCTTGTTCGGTGGTTTCATCAGCGGTTGCAGTGGAGAATTCCTGGAGAGGTTTGTAAGCAAGTCCCAACACCCGCAGACCTTTTGCGGCCATTTGGTTATTTTCTGCCAAAACCAGGTTTCTATCTTCAGTTGTCAGGGTAACTAGCTGGCTACCTAATTGAATTTGGCTGCAACGCTCTAAGATTATTTCTGGAGAACCTTTGGTAAACATTAGGTAAGAGCCAAGATTGGCTAGGGCTGACAACTCTTGACTTATAAATTCTGAAGAACTGCAAATCACACTCATACGTTTGCGTTCCGAGGAGAAAGGAAACTCTGCTTCACGGGGTAATTTTTGCTCTAAGGACATTCTGAACCAGCCAGCCTTACCAGCTAAAGAAAGCAGTGCGCCTTCGGTGGGATCTCCTAGGATTGTCCATTCCGCTTTTTCCTGTTGTAAGAGGGCATCGTTACAACTAACACAGGCAACCAGCAAGGCTTGCAAATCTTGGTGTTGCTCTAAATTGCCAACTTTGACTCCTGAGTGGGAAATAAATTCCCCGATTGGTTCGTAACCTGAACCATTTACCCGAAAGAGATTATTTCCTGTGTAAATTGACTGCACCACCATTTTATTTTGGGTGAGAGTACCAGTTTTATCGGAGCAAATTGTGGTTACAGAACCGAGGGTTTCGACTGCTGGTAATTTACGAATTAAAGCACGGCGGCGGATCATGCGTTGGGTGCCGATGGCCAAGGTAACGGTGACAATGGCAGGTAAACCCTCTGGCACTACCGCTACTGCCATACTTAAGGAAACTTCCAGAAGTTGGTCAAAATATTGGAAGCCTCCCGTGCGTATTACCCCAGCTATGACAACTAAGGCAACTAGAACTAGGGAACCAGTAACTAGAACATTTCCTAACTGAGACATGCGTTGTTGCAAAGGAGTTGGCTCAGTTTCTACTGCCTGAATCATGGCAGCAATGTGCCCTAGTTCCGTCTCCATACCAGTATTGGTAACAACTACCTTGGCTCGTCCTTGGACAACTTCTGTTCCCTTGAAGACCAAGTTAAGGCGATCGCCTAAAGGAGCATTCTCATCTAGTTGTAAAGAAGCTTGCTTGTGAACGGCTTCTGCTTCCCCGGTTAGGGCAGATTCTCGTACTTGCAAGTTAGGGGCTTCAATCAGGCGGCCATCGGCAGCAATTTGCACCCCAGCTTCTAGCAGCATGATGTCTCCTGGTACTAGTTCCTTACCAGCTATATCCGTAATATTGCCGTCTCGCACCACCCGCACCCTAGGAGAGGAAAGGCGTTTGAGGGCAGATAGGGCTTGTTCGGCACGGCTTTCTTGTAAATAACCGAGAACGCCATTCAAAATAACAATGGCAAAAATAGCGATCGCATCTTTGGGAAAAACGCCTTGTCGCCAATCCAGAATTACCGACACCACCGCTACGGCTATCAACATCAGCAGCATAATGTTGGTAAACTGATCTAACAAAATGGAGATAGTAGAGCGACTGGCTGTTTCTGTTAGTTCGTTAAGTCCGTAGTACTGTTGCCTTTGAATAACTTGCCGTCGTGTTAAACCCTGATTTGAGTCAGTTTGCACCAACTCTAAGCTTTGCTCAATATCTAGGCTGTGCCAAACTTTGTTGGTGTCGGGGAAAGAAGGATTTGACATTGATGGAAATAAATAGGGGTGAGCTAAAAAGTTAAAAAACGCACCTAGCTTTTGCTAACTGCTCATTTATAAAAACCCCACGCTTTTAGTTGTAAACAAGCGTAGGGATTATTCAGATAAGTTGAGTTAGATGTTAGTTAAAAGCTATTAGCGAAAACCTTACCAAATATATATTGATAGACTTTTACCCTTTCAAAGCCAAATTGCTTTTGGCTTGCTAGTAAAGCAACTTGAGTAAAAACCTAGTACCTTGAGCAAAAATATTTGCTATGACAATTTTCTCTCCTTGAGAGTATTTTACCTGCCATTAGGTTAAATTTAAGCAGTAAGAAACTCACCCAAGCAAATGGCTGTTCTGTTGACTTCCCTCTACTCTGGCTGCTCTATAATCACTGTTTTTTCAGTACTCTCAGCAACTGCTAGTCTTAGATATTGGCAGAAGTGAAACGCTCTGTCAATGGCAATTTACTTTAACCTATAGGTCTTACCGCCTCCTGCGAAACTATAATTTAGGTTCCGCTAGCCTTCTATTATATATCACTATGACTGAATTTTAGCAATATGTCAGTCGGCTGGATAGACTTTAGCTTAATTAGGTAAAATTACTACCTATCTGAGTGTTAGAAAAGTAAGAACTAGAAGTATTGATGAAAATCATTGAGTTTGTTTTACCTTTAGCTTTAATCTTTTGTAGTTTTGTTTTAGGCTTTTTTATAGAAAAACGTGCTCTAAAGAGACTCAAGCAAATTGCCAAAAGAAGAGGATGGAGTGGCTATGAAATTCTTCTAAACTCGCTGCAAGGGATTCCTCTACTCTGGTTTGTAATTGTCGGGACTTTTTTCGCAACTCTTAGTCTGCCAACCAATACGCCCCTGATCGACCTTGTTCAGAAGATTCTCTTAGCCACTTTTTTAGCCTCAGCTACTTTTGTCATTTCTCGGCTATCTGTTGGCTTTATTAAATTTTATAGTAGTAGGTCAGAAGAAGGTTCACCGTTCACTTCTTTATTGGAAAACCTCACCAGGCTGTTAATTATCAGCTTAGGGATACTGATTATCCTTCAATCTCTAGGTATTGCCATTACTCCTTTGCTAACTGCTTTAGGTATTGGTGGTGTTTCCATTGGTCTTGCTCTTCAAAATACCTTAGCTAATCTTTTCTCTGGCATTAACATTATTACTTCTAGGAAAGTTAGACCAGGAGACTACATAAAGTTAATGACAGGAGAGGAAGGTTATGTAACTGATATAGCCTGGAGATATACAGTTATTAGAGAATATACCGATAATTTAGTAGTTGTTCCTAATTCCAAGCTAATTGCTTCTAGCTTTACTAACTATGCTTTGCCGACCAAGGAACTTTTAATGCAAATTGAAATCAGCGTTAGCTACGACAGTGATCTTGAGAAAGTTGAAGTAGTTACATTAGAAGTAGCAAAGGAAGTTTTAAATAAAGTTGAGGGGGGAGTTTCTGAGTCTGAACCCTTTATTCGTTATAATAAATTTGATTATTTTAGTATAAGATTGACAATTTATTTGCGAATTAGGGAGTTTATTGACCATTTAATTATTAGACACGAGTTTATGAAGCGCTTACATAAGCGCTATAAATTAGTGGGCATTGAAATTCCTTTTCCCATCAAAACGTCTTATATTCCTGAACCTAAAAGTTATCTTTCCGATTTGCCGAAGCAATGAATTTATTTATCAGTATTTTATATTGTAACTTTAATTAGAATTAAATGTAATTTATCTGTCTTTAAATTGTAACTAAATTTACTGCTTTATATTATTTTTTTGCTAGAGTCTTACTTACATCAATCAAGGGCTTATATGAGCAAATCACAATCTAATGAATTACCTCTTTGGGTACAGGATAGGGATAAGGTTATAGCTAATAGCGATAAGGTTGAATGGCGATATCAAGAGCCACCAGATTATTCTCGTCAAAATGAATCTTTCCAAAGAGAGAGTCAATTTAACTACCCTGAAGGTTCTTTAGAGGCAATTGTTCATAACTTAGTAAGAACCTTTGAGATGGAAGCATCCTTCAAGACTAATCCTGAACAATGGTTATCAATTGTTGCTGATAAGTTCAAGATTAGTACTAATGGAGGGACAGAATATAAGGCTGAAGATATTGTTGAGCAGGGAACATACAACCTGTTTATGGGTGAGACGGAACACTATAGTCCCCAAGCTGAAACATTTGAATCATCCGGTCAGCTTTTCCATAGTGCCTTCCCTGATGGGTTTCTTTGGGAAGTAACAGAAGTTCTAGCGGGGCCACCAAAAGTAATATTTAAGTGGCGACACTGGGGAACTTTTAAGGGGCAATATAAGGAACATGCTCCCACAGGAGAGACGATAGAAATCTGTGGAGTTAGTATTGCTGAGGTGACAGAAGATTTGAAAATTGTATCGATGGAACACTTTTTTGATAATAGTATGTTCCTTGACAAGTTAACTTCCGGCTGTCCTTTTCATGCTCAGAAGTAAGTAGTAAATAAAGAAGGATTTTACAAATAATTTCTTACTTTCGCCGCAACAGGATAGAAGGCTATAGCTTCTGGGTGTTGGGCGATTTTTTTATACTCATCTGTAAGTTAAGTTAGGACAATTTAGTTTTAA
>JBAUJE010000405.1:0-7428 GCA_049683475.1 Coleofasciculaceae cyanobacterium
AGTGATAAACTACTACATCCTCCGGCTTGGCTTGTTTAATTAAATGTTCTTCAAATGCCTCTAAAATACCTTGGCGAGTGGCTTGTTCATCCGTCAGAGTGTAAATATCTTTGGGATTAAAACCAAAGCGATGGATAAGAAGATGACGCTGCAACTCTACATCGTTAACACATCCTCGTAAGGGTTGGGATGAATAATTATTAATACCCACTAGTAAGGCAAGTTTACGGGGCGTACTTTTGGCTAAAACCTTGCCGTAGTGGTTTACCTGTTGTGGTAAATTAAATTGGCTTGACCCTAAAGCAGCTAAGGCAGAACCTGTGAAGTAAAAGAACTGGCGACGAGAAATTCTAGACATGACTAAGTAGTCGGATATAAACAAACGTTACTGTGTAAAAAATTGTGAAATCGCTCGAAGTCACCCCAAACCCTACTCTCAAGATGTTTTTACTTTAACCGATGCCGTTAGATATAGTGCTTAACAAAACTAAGTAATATGATGGATTTAGTTAGCTGAGATACAAATGATTATGAAGAGTTATCGATCTATTCTCGCCGTGGTTCTGGCATTAGTTACAACACTGTTGGTTAGCTGCGCTGGCCCATCAGTAGCTACACCTCCTGTTTATACCTCTCAACAAATTGAACAGATTCAGTCAACTGTTAGCAACTTAACGGTCTTGCGGGAGAGAATGCCGGAACTTCAAAGCTACATTCAAAACCGCAATTGGGTAAATGCTGATAATTTTATCCATGGTCCTTTGGGTGACTTACGTCGGCAGACTGGTTATCTGACTCGTCAACTGCTACCCCAAGAGCAAGAGGTTGCCAAAGAAATCACCAAAGATTTGTTTGCTCATTTAGAAAGCATTGGTCTGGCTGCTTCTGATGGAAAATATCCCGTAGCAATAAAAAATTATCAAGCAGCATTAAACGACTTTGATAAATTCTTGCGATTGGTGCCTGAATAGGGTTCATCTGTCACACATTTAATTTGACTGTTGGGAAAGATAGGGGGATGAGGAGATGGGGAGCAGGGGAGGCAGGGGGAGCAGGGAAGAATCTTCATCAATATTCTGTCTTCCCAACTCATTACTCCTTACTCATTACTCATTACTCGTGAACTGACAGTATGAATTGCCGCGATTAGAGTTCTTGATTAGCCCCCTAAATCCCCCAATGCTGATACTGCTGGCGAATTTAACAATTGGAAACATTGGCTACGAAACAAAGGTTTTTTAAGCCCCCCAGCCCCCAATTCTGGAGGACGCGATGTCGGAGGCCTCCTCCGACATTTCAGCCGTCCGTGGGGAGTCCGGACAAAAAGTTTTCCAACTTGACCTCTGTGTAAAGCAATATTAATTTCGCCAGTGGTATCAATGCTGGGGGACTTTGAGTCTCTTGTTCCCCCCAAAGCGCTTTTGCGTCCTGAGCCTTGTCCTCTCCTCTCGGAGACGCTACGCGTTTGCAGAGCATGGCCGAAGGGCAAACGAGCGAAGCGAAGGAAAAGCGAAGGATCTGGGGGGTTAGGGGGGCAAAATCATACCTGTATTCAGCAGCGCCTTTTCCCCATTCCCCATTCCCCATTCCCCATTCCCCATTCCCGACTTCTGCAAGAAGTCTAATCTGCATTAGCTTTAAAGACCATGAGCCGAGTTGCTGTAGTTGGTTGCGGTATCGTTGGGGCAATGATTGCCTACGAACTTAGTTTACTCACTGAGTTAGAAATTACTGTTTTTGACCGGCAAGCCCCAGCGCAAGAGTCAACAGGGGCAGCCCTCGGTGTTTTGATGGGAGCAATTAGTAAAAAGGTCAAGGGTAGGGCATGGCAACTGCGACAAACTAGTATGCAGCGCTATGCCACCCTAATTCCTGAATTAGAAGCCCTGACAGGATATCAAATTCCTTGTAACCGACAAGGTATCCTGATGCTTTTGTTAGCAGGGGAAGATTTAAACTCTTGGGAAAAGCTGGCAGAAACTCGCCACTCCCAAGGTTGGCAATTAGAAATTTGGGATACTGCTCAAATCCAGTCTCGCTGTCCTCAATTAAATATAGAGAAACTTAGCGCCGCTATCTATTCTCCCCAAGATAGGCAAGTTGAACCCCGCATTCTTACTCATGCTTTGGTTGCAGGGGCAGAACTTCGGGGGGTTAATTTTCAGTTCGGTACTATGGTTGAGAGGGTTGAGTCTGTAGCCTCAGATGCTAATTCGCGTCGTTGCCATTATCTTCATACCAATGCTGGCAAGCTAGAGGTAGATTGGCTGGTTATTGCTGCTGGACTCGGTTCGTCTCAGATTACTAGTCTTTTCTCAAAATCAGAATCGAGTAGTTTGCAGAAAGCTTCAACTCTGCCAATTAAGCCAGTACTAGGACAAGCTTTGCAACTGCGGCTGCAACAACCCATCGGACATGCAAATTTCCAGCCTGTAATTACTGGTAATGATGTTCATATTCTGCCAGTGGGTGAGGGGAATTACTGGGTGGGGGCAACAGTTGAGTTTCCTGATCAGGGGGGTGAAGTGGTGGCAGAACCAGCTTTATTGGAACAAGTGAGACAAGAAGCGATCGCTTTTTGTCCTGCTTTAGCAGAAGCTGAAATTATTCGCACTTGGTCAGGGAAACGCCCTCGGCCAGAAGGTCAAGCAGCCCCAGTTATTGGTCAATTATCTGGTTACGATAATGTGTTGTTAGCTACAGGCCATTATCGTAATGGTGTTTTACTCGCACCAGCTACAGCCTTGGCTATTCGGGAGGCGATCGCCCAAGCTTGACTCACCAAATTTTTGCCATCTGCAAAACGAATCCTGGTAACACAGGTTGACCGCTGACTGTTTCGGGATTATCCAATATTTCCGGTTCTTGATGGGGGCGATAGACATGAACTTGGCAGTTTTTGCGGTCAATTAAAAATCCTAGTAATGCACCATTGTCAATATATTCCTGTATTTTGTCTTGCAAGCCTTTGAGGGTATCACTCTTAGAACGTAACTCAATCACAAAGTCTGGACAAATCGGTGCAAAAGATGCTTTTTGTTCTTCCGTTAAGGCATTCCAACGCTCTAGTTTAATCCAGGATGCATCAGGAGAACGAGTTGCCCCATTGGGTAAGGTAAAACCTGCACTGGAGTCAAAGGTTTCGCCTGTACCATCTTGTTCTGCCCAATTTGCCAGTTGTTGAGCAATTTTAATGTTGCGATTACCTGTATCTGAAAAAGCTGGTGGCATAATAATAACTTCCCCATTGGCAGTACGCTCAATTCTCAAATCACGATTGGCTAAACAGAATTCATAAAACTGTTCAACACTCATCGATTTGATAGCAGGAAGATTGACTGTCAGTGGGACGCTTTCGGTTTGAATGAGCAGCGTTGTCATTATATTTATCTAGTTTTAGAATGGTTTACCAACGTAAGATTATGACTAATGGCAAGCTAGAGAACGTCAGTATTTACTCCTCTAAACTTTCCTGCTTCACCATCTCCACAGGTAAACTTAAAGCCTCTGCTACCTGTTCTACACTTAATCCCATCTTCAATAAACGAGGAATTGCCTCTCTTTGGGCTTGTTCTGCCTGCTTTGCTCTTTCCTCTCCTGTCAGTAAAAGATTACCTTCCTTATCCCACCAACGCAGCCAGAGTTGAGTTTGATTTTGATAACTACCCTGCCACAGTCCTAATTCTATGCCAAGGGGTTCAATAGGATAATATTCTCGCTGATTAGGATTCATCTGGCGATAGAAACCATTAACCAAGTTATATACTTCTAGATTCCCTGTTTTGATTTGATAGATGCCATAGTAGGGAATACGAATGATGCGCTCATAAACCCAAAATTTTCCTGGTTTTACTCCTACTTCTGACCTCAAACGAGATAAGGGAGTTTTATCTCTTTCTTCCGAACCATCGCCACTAGCAAATTCTAGAGCAATCAGAGGTGCTACGTATTCGCGCCACAAAACGTAACTGGAAGTCATAGTCTTCCTCTTTCAGGTAATCAGGTTATAGATTTATTTTGCCAATTTTATTAACTAATTTGCACGTCCATATCTAACACTTTCACCAAAAAAGCCCAGCGATCGCTTATTTCTTCAATTATTTTATCCGTCGGTTTACCTGCACCATGTCCGGCTTTAGTCTCAATACGAATTAACATTGGTCTTTCCCCTGCATCTGCTTCTTGCAAAGCGGCGGCAAACTTGAAACTATGAGCAGGAACTACCCGATCATCATGATCTCCCGTGGTGATAAAAGTTGCCGGGTAAATTGTCTCTGCTTTGAGGTTATGTAGTGGGGAGTAGGTATAAAGTGCTTGGAACTCTTCCGGGTTGTCGGGAGAACCATAGTCAGAACACCAAGCCCAACCAATTGTAAATTTGTGAAACCTCAGCATGTCTAATACCCCTACTGCTGGTAGTGCAGCAGCGAATAAATCAGGGCGCTGAGTCATGCAAGCACCGACTAACAAACCCCCGTTACTACCACCACCGATTGCCAGTTTACAAGGACAAGTGTAAGCATTAGCAATTAGCCACTGGGCTGCAGCCATAAAATCATCAAAAACATTCTGCTTATTCAGCTTGGTTCCTGCTTGATGCCATTCCTCGCCATACTCTCCACCACCACGTAGATTGGCTACTGCTAAAATACCTCCCATCTCCATCCAAACTAGATTGCTAACAGAGAAACTCGGTGTTAATGAAACATTAAAACCACCGTAACCGTAGAGGTAAGTAGGATTATTGCCATCTAAAAAAAGTCCATGTTTATGGATAATAAACATAGGAACTTGAGTGCCATCTTTACTGCGGTAGAAAACCTGTCTTGTTTGATAGTTGGCAGGATTAAATTTAATGTCAGGTTCACGGAAAATTGTGCTTTCTCCACTTACCATGTCGTAGCGATAAATGGTGGTGGGTGTGGTGAAGCTGGTAAAAGAATAGAAAGTTTCTCTATCGTAACGTTTACCACCAAAACCACCAGCAGAACCAATTTCTGGCAATTCCACTTGTCGGAAAAAGGCACCATCTAATTCAAAAATTCTAATAGATGAGTACGCATTTTGCAGATAATTAGCAACAAACTGATTATTGAGAAGACCCACATTTTTGAGAGTTTCTTCAGTTTGGGGAATAATTTCTTGCCAATTTTCCTGAGCTGGATTAATCGTATCAATAGCAATTACACAACCACGAGGAGCATTTAAATCAGTGCGAAGCCAAAATACTGTACCCTCGTTGCCAATAAAACTGTAATTTGCTTCAAACTCATTAATTAGTTCTACGATTGGGGAATCTAAGCTCTGCAAATCTTTGTAGAAAATTAGTTTTTTTGGGTCAGTTCCTCGGCTAACGTAAATAATTAAATAGCGACCGTCCTCTGTCACACTACCGTTAAAAAGCCACTCTTTTTGGTCAGGGCGATGATAAATTAGCACATCTTCTGACTGACGTGTACCTAATCGGTGATAATAGAGTTTTTGATAATAGTTAGTATCTTCTAATTTGCTTGCCTCATTAGGCTGATCATAGCGGCTGTAGAAAAAGCCTTGATGGTCGTGAGTCCAAGCCGCACCAGAGAACTTCACCCATTGAAGATGATCTGAGAGGTCAAGACCTGTTTCTACATCACGAACTTTCCACTCTTGCCAGTCAGAACCAGCAGTAGATAGACCGTAGGTGATGAGCTTACCATTTTCACTAATAGCTAAACCCGATAAGGCGATGGTGCCATCTTCTGAGAGGGTATTGGGATCAAGTAATACCTGTGGTTCGGCTTCTAAAGATGCCAATGTGTAGAGGACACTTTGGTTCTGAAGACCGTTATTTTTGAAATAGAAATAGCGATTTCCTTGTTGAAAAGGAATGCTGAATTTCTCGTAATCCCACAACTTAGTCAGTCGCTGTTTAATCCTCTCCCGCGCCGGTATCTCACTTAGATAAGCAAAGGTGAGTTTATTTTGGGATTTTACCCAAGCTTTTGTTTCCTGTGAGTCTAACTCTTCCAACCAGCGGTAAGGGTCTGTGACCTTGGTGCCGTGGTAATCGTCAATTTGGTCAACTTTGCGACTAAGGGGGTAGGCAAAAGCTTTACTAGAAGAAGGCATAGTCCAGGAGTATAACCAGCTTGATCTAGTTTAACGTTATTGCGATCGCTTGTTCTACCTGCCTTGTCGGGAAAAAGACCTTTTATTTGTTTATTTTAATTCTTGGAGAGTGACAGAATGAGGAATAGCTTACTTTTTAGCACATCAGTAACCATAATATAATAATATCAAAAATTGGTAGAAAATTATTCCAGCTGTTACTAAATTTCAGGAAAATTACTAGATTATCTTATGAACTTAGCAATTATTGGTTGTGGCTATGCTGGGAGTGCTGTAGCTAGCTATTGGCACCAAAATTTAAATCAGCTAGTAACAGTAACTACCACCAGACAAGAGCGCGTAGCTGAGATTAAAGACACAGCTGATCGGGTAGTGGTAATGACAGGAAATAATGCTGAATCGGTGCAATCTATTGTTGACAACCATGACACTATTCTTGTTAGCGTTGCTCCAATTAGTAATCGTCAGGTTGAGGCAGAAATTTATGCAGAAACATACTTTCCTACGGCTAATAATCTGGTCAATTCTCTAAGCACTTCCTTAACAGAAAAGCATTTAATTTATCTCAGTAGTTGCTCCGTATATGGTAATAAAAAAGGTGACTGGGTTGAGGAAAACACTCCTGTTAGTCCTACAGACAAACATGGCCAAGTAATGGTTCAGGCAGAAGAGATTTTGTTGCCAGCCAATCGGGAAAATGTTAGCGTCTGTATTTTACGCCTAGGAGGAATTTATGGACCTGAACGTGAACTGGCAAGACGTATCGGTCGAATTGCGGGTAAAACTTTACCGGGAACAGGTGAAAACTTTATTAATTGGGTTCACCTCGATGATCTGGTTTCAGCAGTAGATTTAGTCCGAGAAAAGCGATGTCAAGGTATCTACAATCTAGTTGATGATAGCAAGTTAACTCTACGGGAACTGTGTGATTTCGTCTGTACTCACCATGACTTACCTAAAGTTGAATGGGATACCTCTCAACCTGACTTACGGGAAAATAATGTCCGAGTCAAAAATGAGAAAATTAAAGCAGCAGGTTATCAGTTAATTCATTCTGAGCTGCTTATTTAATAGGGTTATAATCTTGGTTTGGATATTCACTGGTGAACTTTACTCAAAAAGTTTAACCCTTTCCTGTTCAAACGCTGTCTAGGGTTTGGTGACGCTGTTTTGAGATGTCAGGGTAAGTTTCGTAGATACAGCGGTTCCCGCTGTTATGCGGCACAGTTAATTTGAGTTTTGGACAAGGGCGATATAACGAATGAAAGCATATTCAGTCGATTTGCGAGAAAAAATCGTGACAGCACATTTAGCAGAAAA
>JBAUJE010000406.1:0-12914 GCA_049683475.1 Coleofasciculaceae cyanobacterium
CCAAATTAGGGAAATGGCTAGCCTTTATCGTTCTGTATCTGCTGATTTGGCCAGAGCACGTACCAATCAGGTGGGAAATATCCTGGTACAAGATTTGCAAAGACTAACTTCTCGTGGTTACAACCAAATTTATCAGGGTTCCCGCCGTCAAGAATGGCAAGCAGTAGTGGATTTTTGTCGTTATGGTTTTCCTGAGGTAGTGCAACGGACATGGGTTTACACAGCTTTAGCAACAGGGATTTTTCTAGTAGCAGGACTGATTGCCTGGTGGTTTGCTTGGCAAGACCCTGTTTTTGTCTCCCTGGTTGCTCCTGCTAGTTTAATTGAAAAGGTACGAGATAAAGGAGAGTTGTGGATGGGTTCAATTGTCGGAGTTGAACCTTTAGCATCTAGCAACATTATGATTAACAATATCCAAGTCTCTTTTGCTGCGGTTGCTGGTGGCATTACTGCTGGTGCTTACACAGTATTTCTAATGGCTTTTAATGGCATACATATAGGTGCGATCGCCACTTTAGTTGGTCAGAATAACTTAGCTTATCCTTTTTGGGCTTTTGTCTTCCCTCACGGTTCTCTAGAATTACCAGCAATTTTTCTCTCAGGTGGTGCTGGTTTACTGATAGGTAGAGCAATTTTATTTCCGGGTAAATACCGCCGAGTGGATGCTCTGAAATTTTATGGTTCTCTAGCTGCACAATTAATGTTTGGCATTGTGCCAATGCTAATTATTGCTGGGATTATTGAAGGTTTCTTTTCTCCTAGTCCTTTGATTCCAGATGCGCTCAAATATTTAACAGGTGTGGGTTTATTTACGGTACTGGTAATGTATTGTAGTCGCCAACCAAGTTGATAATAAACCCTAGCGATCGCAATCTATCTTCAAATCTATACCTTCCCTGCGACATAGAAGATCGTAATAGGTAACTGCTTTCACAGATTGCCAAAATGGCATGATAATTCCCCCTAGAATTAAGGTTGTGATAATTAAGACTAAGCTGAGTCTAACTGAATAATTGGTGATGTAAGTTCGCAAAAAGTTATAGGATAATCTTTTTAAGATACGCCTCAAACATTGCCAAATAATAAGGGAAAGTTCAAAATCTAATTTGAGATGAGAGCGATAGATTTTAATACTTATGGTGACTACATCACTGATAGAAAGAGGCTGTGCCAAATAGTCAGAACTTTGATTAAGAGACATTGTTATAATTATTCTGGTTAGAGCAGAATAGAAGTAGGCAGGTTACAGTAAGTTTCGAGCCTTGAGTTGCAAATATCTTTCAATTAACTGATCACTAATTTGAGAGGCTGGTGCATCTAATACTAAAACACCTTTCTGCTTTAATTGAGCAAAGGCAACCTGACGCTGGGCAATTAAATCTAAGGCAACAGCACGCTCATAAGTTGCTTCAATTTTTTGTGTGGGAGTGTGGGCCAAAATATCAACTTGAGGATCGCGCAAAGTTACGCAAAAAGGTAAGTAACGGGGAGTGAGGCGTTTGAGGGCAGACAATAGTTCAGCAGAAGCAGTAACATCGATGATGTCTGTAATTACAACCACTAAGGCACGACGAGTTTGTTGATTTACTATCCTAGTGACAGCACCAAAATAATCTGGTTCTAGCAGTACCGGCTGAATAGGTGTGAGGCGTTCAATTAATTTAGATAACTGATGTTGCCCTCTCTCTGGTGGAATCCAGGTTATCACTTCCCGGTCAAAAACTCCAATTCCCACGCGATCGCCACGATTTAAACCAGCTAAAGCTAGTGC
The DNA here is from genome assembly GCA_049683475.1 of Coleofasciculaceae cyanobacterium. GTDB lineage: Bacteria > Cyanobacteriota > Cyanobacteriia > Cyanobacteriales > Coleofasciculaceae > JBAUJE01. Next base: position 1,772 of record JBAUJE010000406.1, read on the forward strand.
TAAAGTACTATTTAAACCCCAGTCAAATCTTTTGAGTCCTTGCACCTGAGCCGTCATTAGCCGCCCCCGGTCGAGTAAAATTATTAGGGTTTGCTCTTTTTCTGGTTCTAATACCCGCACTAGAGGACGAGTACTACGGGCTGTTGCTTTCCAGTCAATTAGGCGGATATCATCACCAACGCCATATTCTCGTAGTTCAGCAAATTCTGTGCCAGTACCAAGCCGTCGCTTCTGACGCATGGTGCCAGTATTTTCTAGGGAAAGGCGAATTGAAAGCGATCGCAACCCGACTAAATCAGGGTAAACTGCTACTTTCTGGCTAGCTGAAACGTGCCAATCATGCCAAGCTAAACCCCAAGGACTTAGTTGCCTTATTTGAATATCTCCCCACTGAAACTCACCACGACTATTTGGTTTAATAGTATAAGTTAATTCCTCAGTGCTACTAGGTTTAAGGGTTGCGGTTAGGGTTGGTTTTGAAACATCAAATTCTAACGGGTAGTAATCCCGTAGAATAATGCGAGCCGGTTTTTCCCATGATTGTACAGATAGCACAACTGGATTTTCTCGCCCAATTGAAAGTCGGTGTAAGGGATAGCGTTTTACTTGCACTCGCTGGGGTTTGACGCGCCGGCTATCCCAAACAGCTAAACCAAGGACAGTTAAATCAAATAGTAAGGTGGCAATAATACTTATTTGCTGAGTAAACAAGATAGCTAGGAAAACGGCAATTGCTATCCCTAGCAACAATAAAATATAAACCTTTTTTGTGAAAATCATTGTTCCTTTTTGGTTAATTTTGGGTAAATTATGCTCATTTTTCCAGTTTCCCTTCTATTGCAATAATATTTGGGGGTTCAACCCTATTGCCGTTCCAATAATGATAGAAATTACTAGATTTTTCACTGTAACGGAAGTTCCCCTTTGACAAATGGCTACAACCTATGCGGTAGACAAGTTGGAGACAAATCCATCTCGCCTCTTACTGGGTACAAATTGAGGAAACTTCTAACAATTCCATGGCTTTTTGTTGGAGGACAGTCGGTTGAGTAATTTTCTCAAACGTCAAAGAAGTCTCAAGACCGTTAGACTGGAATTTATTTTTGACAATCGTCGCTAAATCAGTCATCAAAGTCCAAAATCGAGTCTAGTCCTGAGACTTGCTGAAAATCTGCCAAAATCCGGGCATTGGTAATCATACCTCGGTCGCCAACCCAAACCACCTGTTGTATGCCAAAGCGGTGACACACTGTCCGCTTTTTCTAAGCCTAACAGTTCGAAACGTTTCGCTAAAAAAACATGGGTACGATTTCAGAAGGGCTAATGACTCTAGTTACCGTAAGTCAAGCTTTCTCACCTTGTGTAGTTCATTTGTACGGGGGAACTTTCATCAAAGGGATTCCAACGAAGTAAAAAAATTGGCTTGCTTCGGCAGGCTTATTTTTTTGCTCCTATCTGGTCGGAAACTAGAGCTCAGATAAAGAAGGTATCATAGAAAAAACTTTAGACCTCCTGCAAAAGTATTTTTCGGTGCTGTTTATTGATGTGAGCTATGCTTGTTATCTTTCTACTTAACCCAAACGAAAGATGAAAAAGTGAACACATCAAGGGAATAAATTAATGAGGTCATAATATATCTGAGCTTAATAAAAATCTTTTTTGAGCGTAAATCAGCGTAGGTTCTGTATGAAAAACATCTATCAACTAGGAGTAGTGGCAATAGCTAGCGCTGCTCTGAGTTTGGCAACTTGGGAAGTTAGCTCTACAGAAGTTCAGCTAAGAAATGTCACCTTTTTTAACAAAGATGCCCAAGCCCGAAGCATCACCAGACAGCCGACAAACCAATTAATCTCCCAACTCCCCACTGATGTAAATACGGTAGTACAGGGTAATAACGCCTTTGCCCTCGACCTTTACAAGCAACTTCGTGATCAGGAAGGGAACTTTGTCTTCTCCCCCTACAGTATCTCAACCGGACTAGCTATGACCTATGCCGGAGCAGAGGGTCAAACTGCCACGGAAATGTCTCAGGTTCTCCGTTTTCCTCAGCAGCAAGAAAGTTTGCACACAGCTTTTGCTGCCCTCAGGACTGAACTTGACACCCGCGACGAAGATGGGTTTCAACTGATTATGGCTAATCGTCTTTGGGGACAACAGGGATTTAGCTTCCTTAATACTTTCCGAGAAATAACCCAGAACTACTACGGAGCCAGGTTAGCAGAGGTAGACTTTATCACAAATACTCCCCAAGCCCGACAAACTATCAACGATTGGGTAGAGCAGCAGACCCAAAATAAAATCAAAAATCTGATTGCCGCTAATAACCTCAACCCTATGACACGGCTAGTTCTCACTAATGCCATTTACTTCAAAGCGACCTGGGTTAGCCAGTTTTGGGTAGGGGGGACTCAGAACGAGCCATTTTATGTTGCACCAGATGTAACAGTTGATGTACCGATGATGTACCAAAAAGATTCGTTGTGGGAACTAAGAAGCTCTGAATTGGAGAACTTGAAGGTACTAGAACTACCCTACGTCGGTAAGAAAATAGCGATGGTAATTCTCCTACCTAAGCAAGTTGATGGGTTAGCTGCTATAGAGCAGCAGCTGACAACAGATAACTTACAGAATTGGCTTAGTTCTCTCAGTTCCATTGGGGAGGATGACAATTACGATTACAGTGTGCCAAATTTGGAAGTTTGGTTGCCTAAGTTTCAGTGTGATTCAAAATTCGACCTTGAAGAGGTTTTATCTGAGATGGGAATGGCAAGTGCTTTTGATCAGAAAAGTGCCAACTTCTCCGGTCTAAACGGCAAAAAAGATTTATTTCTTAAGAACATCGTTCACAAGACTGTGGTAAAAATTGATGAGTCTGGTTCAGAGGGTACTGCTGCTACGGCTATTTCAGGGGCGACCAGGTCGAGTAGCCCTATTTTTCGTGCCGATCACCCTTTCATGTTTCTAATTTTGGACAAAAACTCTGGTAGCATTCTCTTTCTAGGTCGTGTGGTCAATCCTTTGGCTTAGTCTTAATTTGAAAGAGGACATTTTTGTTTTTGCTTCTCAATTTTTTGCTCTAGATTTACTGGCATCCCTAATAAAGCCTCGCTATAAAGTCTTTCAAATTCTTGCTCAAAATGGGCAGCAACCATAGGACTATTAATCACTAAAACAGTCTCATCATTATTTTTATTGGCAGCCTCTGACCAATTGTGAGAACCTGTAATTACTTTCTGGCTATCAACTACGGCAAATTTATGATGTAAAACATCCCCTTTAGGTAACTGGGGTACGCCAACAGTAGCAATTGGATTTTGCCAGGGACGATTATTTGCCTCGTATTGACACTTCTTATTACTAAGAGCTATCCCCATCAAATCTAGACCTTCACTGTAGTAACGATAAGCAAAACCTGGGTCAATTAAAGCTTTAATCTCAACCCCTTGTTGATGAGATTTCTCTAGAGTATTTGCCAGTTGCTGTTCAGAAAAGACAAATAATGCTAAATTAACTGTCTTAGTAGCTTGGGAGAGGGTTTGACTAATCAGAGCATTACTACTTTCGTCCCAGGGTCGGCTGGCAGATGTGGGCGAAAAATGCACGGTAATGGTAGAATTTCCTATGGTTATTTGCTGCTTAGGTCGGGCAGTTTTCTTAACACCAAAACGACTATTTAATTGACCACCAGGGCCATCTCCCCACATTAAACCAAATTCCTCCCTAAACAGTTGGGCTAATTGAGGACTGTCAATCTTAATGAGGTTATTGGCATTGCCACGACTTTCGGCTCTGCTTAAATCACCGTGGATACCACTAGTGGTAAAGTTGGCTGAGCTAACCAGAGATAAACGTCCATCAACCACCAGAAACTTATGGTGCATTAAACCACTACCAGCTGAACCATCAGCGGTATCATCAATCACGGGTACTCCAGCATTACGCAAGATTACTAGAGCGTCTCTTTGCCCGATTTCAGTAGGACTAAGTTGTCCATCACCGTTACTGTCTATTAGTTTGAGGGATTCATTATAGCGATCGCGTTCTCTTGAAGTTAGTTTCTTAACCTCGGCGCTAGTTAAGTCACTCCAAGGACGACTGTAGTTATTTTCTAGAATTACCCTCACCTCAACCCCTGCTTGATGACGCTCTACCAAGGCTTGGGCTATTTTGGGTAAACGTAACTCCTGAACCGCCACATCTACAGTTGAGTTAGCAGAAGCGATCGCTTCGACAATTAATTTTTCTAAGTCATCACCTGAGCGAGTAATCTCTCGGTAAGGTTCTGTGTACTCCTGAGAAAAAGAACCGTTAAAATAAACTTGTACCGCAGAGTCTTGGGGCAGAGGAGCAGGACGTGTAAGCTGAGACTCAACCTCCTTTTGACAAGCAAACAGAGTCATTACCAACAGACTAATTCCGATTATGTGAATCGAAAATAGAAAATTGCCAATAGAAAATTGGAAATTGTTTATCTCCCTCCCCATCTCCTCCATCTCCCTGACTTCCTACTCCCGACTCCCAGATTTGTGAGCTTTATGCTAAAAACCAGAATCAGCAATTACAGCAATGAGGTGTGGACATGATTGAGCCTAATGGCTTTAAACAGAAATCCCTGGTAACTTCCCTAGGAAGAATGGTTTATTATACTGCCGCTGAGATGCCCTGGTTACAGTCAGAAACCCTTGAAGTTACAGAGTTGCCAACCTTGGTGTTTCTTCATGGTTTTGGCGGTGGCTCATCTGCTTATGAATGGTCAAAGGTTTATCCAGCATTTGCTAGCGAGTATAAAATCCTTGCACCCGACTTAATTGGTTGGGGACGCTCGGAACATCCAGAGCGAAATTACCAGATCGAAGACTACGTTACCACAATTATTGAATTTATTGAGCAAACCTGTACAGAGCCAGTTCCAGTAGTAGCATCTTCTTTAACAGCTGCTTTCACTATCCGAGCAGCAATTAAGCGTCCTGAGTTGTTTAAGTGTCTGATTCTCACAACACCTGCTGGACTATCTGATTTTGGAGAAGATTACGGACGCAGCTTTTTTGCTCAGCTAGTTAGCACTCCCATTCTTGATCGCCTTCTCTACAGTACAGGAATTGCCACTAGCGGAGGGATTCGCAGCTTCTTAGAAGGACGGCAATTTGCTCGTTCCAATCGTGTTTATCAAGAAATTGTTGATGCTTATTTAGCCTCAGCAGCACAACCTAAGGCTGAATATGCTGCCCTTTCTTTTGTGCGTGGGGATTTGTGCTTTGATCTATCTTTGTATATTCCTCAGCTAACCACTCCTACTGCAATTATCTGGGGACAAAAGTCAGAGTTTACAGGTCCAGAGATCGGTCAACGTTTGGCTCAACTTAACCCCCAGGCTGTTCGCTTCTTCCAAACTATAGAAGATGTTGGTTTAACCCCCCAGTTAGAATTGCCTGCGGTAACAATTGGTTTAATCCGACGTTATCTCAAGGAGTTAAGTGTCGAAGGTGAGGGAATGGGGGGGTCAACTTAAAGATATCAACTTTCAATTCTCCTGGAAGGTGATTTTGCGGATCAGCATACTCATCACTTCACCGGGTTTACCTGTGGGTTGCAGGGGACTCCAGGCTTTAACTTCGGCAAAACCGAGGCTGTAGAGGCTGTGGATCATGTTGGTGACGGCTTGAGGAGAACCAATAATCAGGATTTTGACGGATTCTCGGCGTTTGCTGGGTTCTGAGGAGGGTTGGCGAGAGAGGCGAATTGCTGCGGTTTGATTGGTGTCGGTTAGAAAGCTGGTCGGCATTTGCTTTTACCTTGATTGTTAATCATTTAGCACTACATATATGTAGTGATGACCATCTTACCTGATAACTACACATATGTAGTTATTTACTAGCTCATGATCCTCTGACACGATTAGGAGCATGGGAAAAGCAGGCAAAGCCCTTCAGCAAGTTTTGAAGGCTCACGGTATTAGTCAAAATAAACTGGCAGTAGCGATGGGAGTCAGAGGTTCTGTTGTCTACCGCTGGTTTCACGAACTTACAGATCCGACAGGCGAAACGATCGCAGAGATTGCTGAAGCACTCCAAAAACTTGACCCTGCGGCGGCTGAGGATTTCGTCAAGTTATATCTGGGTAATTTTATTCGGGATGGGGGGCAAGAATAGGAGAATGGAACTATTGATCGAATGGCACTGACTAACGCAGAAAATAATCGTTTGTTGTGAAAAACCTGGCTTGGGGGGACTTCCCCCCAAACCCCCCATTGGGGAGGACATGACTGCGCGACCTGCGCGCGCAGCTTGAACTGTCCGTCGGACGGAGTGCTTCCCCCAAACCCCCTGCACAAGGATTGATTGGTTGAGATGATTTTTTTAAATTTAGTGCCATTCAATTATCAATCAATTCTCAATTTTCCATTTCCCATTTTCCATTAACAATTTCCCATTAACAGCTATGCTGAAAACTCAAACGACATTACCACTCCGTCTATGGACAGTTCGGGAATATTACCAGATGGCTGAGGCGGGTATTTTGCAGCCTGATGAGAAGGTTGAATTAGTTGCAGGAAAGATAATAACGAAGATGAGTCCCCAGGGAAGTATCCATGCTGCGGCTATTACCCGCACGAATAGATTGCTCGGTAAACTTTTAGGAGAACAAGTTTTAATCAGGTTGCAATTGCCGATTGAATTAAATGATGTCTCGGAACCAGAACCGGATATAGCGGTAGTGAGGGTAGACCCGTTGGACTATGAAGAGGGTCATCCTCAAGCGTCTGATGTCTATTTAATCATTGAGGTGGCAGATTCGACTCTCAAGAGAGATTGTGAGTTGAAGGCAAAAGATTATGCTCAATCAGGGATTGCAGATTATTGGGTGTTAGAAGTGAAGAATCAGCAGTTGCGGGTTTTTCGGGAACCGACGGAGGATGGTTATCAAAGTGAGGTGGTTTTAGGGGAGGATGGGGTGGTTTCTCCTTTGCTGTTTCTCGATTGTCGGATTACTGTGGCTGAGTTGTTGCGATCGGGTAGTAGGAAGTAAATTTTGTTTGAGGGGATATAATGCCACGTATTTTTGACAACATAGAGCAATCCCTACTACCAACTTTACAAGAAACCCTAGAAATTTCTGAAAGAGCCGATTTTTGTGTCGGCTATTTTAATTTGAGGGGTTGGCGTAAAATTGATGCTCAAATTGAGCAGTTTACTGGAGGAGAAAAAGGTTGTTGTCGTCTTCTTGTCGGGATGCAAAGGTTGGCAAGAGATGAAGTTCATTCTGCTTTGGCACTGGGCACCGAAGAGGCAGGAATTGATAACAGTGCTGTAATTCGCTACAAGAAACAAATCGCTCAAGAATTCTGCGAACAATTAACCTGGGGGGCACCTACCAATGAGGATGAAGTAGGGTTACGTAAGCTGTCTGGGCAAATTAAAAGCCAGAAAGTGATTGTTAAATTATTTCTCAGACATCCCCTTCATGCCAAACTTTATCTAATTCATCGTAGTGATATTATTAATCCCACAATTGGCTTTTTAGGCAGCAGTAACCTTACTTTATCAGGACTGCAAAACCAGGGAGAGTTAAATGTTGATATTTTAGACCATGATGCTTGCCAAAAGTTGCAGAAATGGTTTAATGAGCGCTGGCATGACCGCTGGTGCATTGATATTTCTCAACAACTGGTTGAGATTATTGATAACAGTTGGGCAAGGGAAAAGCTGATTCCGCCTTACTATATTTATCTGAAAATTGCCTATCACTTATCCCAAGAAGCCAGGGCAGGACTAGCTGAATATCACATTCCCCGTGATATTAAAAATCAGTTGTTTGACTTCCAGAAAGCTGCTGTGCAAATTGCTGCCCGTCATGTAAATCGCAGAGGTGGGGTATTAGTCGGGGATGTGGTGGGTTTAGGAAAAACTCTGATTGCTTCAACTTTAGCCAAGATTTTAGAAGAGGATTTTTTCTTAGAAACTTTAATTATTTGCCCCAAGAACCTAGTAACCATGTGGGAAGATTATGTTCATCGTTATGGGTTACGGGCAAAAGTTCTCTCCCTGAGTCGGGTACAAATTGAATTACCCAAGGAACGCCGTTATCGGGTGGTATTAATTGATGAAAGCCACAACTTACGGAATCGACAAGGTAAGCGTTATCGAGCAATTCAGGAATATATTGCTCTCAATGAAAGTCGCTGTATTTTACTCACGGCTACACCCTATAACAAAACATATTTAGATTTATCTAATCAGCTACGTTTGTTTGTAGCGGAAGATAAAAATTTAGGAATTCGCCCTGAAAAACTATTGAGTGAGTTAGGGGGAGAAATTGAATTTAGCCGCAGACATCAATCCCCTGTGCGTTCCTTAGCAGCTTTTGAACATAGTGATTATCCCGATGATTGGCGAGAACTGATGCGGCTATATATGGTTCGTCGGACTCGTAGTTTTATCCAGGAGAATTACACCAAAGATGATGAAACTGGACGTAAATATTTAGAGTTTTCTGATGGCAGACGGGCTTATTTTCCTCTGCGTAAACCTCGGACTGTTAAGTTTAGTTTTGGTGGGGAGAATGAACCCTATACTGCCCTTTATTCCGAGAGTGTAGTTAAGCTTCTTAATTCCCTTAGTCTACCAAGGTACGGGTTAGGTAACTATGCAGTTTCTGCTAAGTCAGCTAAGGGTAAATTTTTAACACCTGCTGAGTCATTGCAGCTTAAAGGATTATCCCGTGCAGGGAAAAGATTGATGGGTTTTTGCCGCACTAATTTATTTAAACGCTTAGAAAGTGGTGGCCCTGCTTTTCTGCAATCTTTAGATCGTCATATCTTACGCAATTATATTTTCTTACATGCGATCGCACAAGATTTACCCTTACCCATTGGTACCCAAGAAGCAGCACTTCTAGATACTCGCAATAATGATGAAGACTTAGATTTAGACTCCGAGGAAGAAGAATCTACAGAAGTGGGAACTAGAACCTCTCCCCCAACCCCTTTCCTACAAAGCGAGGGGAGTCAAACTCCCCCATTCCGTGAAGAAAAGGCTTCGTCCTCTACCATCTCCCCTTGTAGGGGAGAACGAGAGGGGGGGTTAGGTCAGCCCACCAAAACTGAGGCAGAGTATCGCCAACGTGCTGCGGCTGTTTACCAAGAATACGTCACTCGTTATCAAAGACGGTTTAAATGGTTGCGACCGAAATTATTTAAAGCCTCTCTGAAAAAAGATTTACTCTCAGATGCGAAAGCCTTAATTAGTCTAGTCGATGAATGTGGTGATTGGGATGCTAATCAAGACCAGAAATTGGCAGCTTTAATTGAACTTTTATCTAAGATTCACCCTCAAGAAAAAGTCTTAATTTTTACCCAGTTTGCTGACACGGTGCATTATCTAACCAAGCAACTTAAGCAGCGAGGTATTGGCAAACTTGAGGGAGTAACAGGAAATTCTACGAACCCGGCAGCTACGGCTTGGCGTTTTAGTCCGGTGAGTAATGGTAAATCTGTGGCTGATGCTGAAGAATTAAGAGTTTTAATTGCGACTGATGTTTTAAGTGAAGGTTTGAATTTACAAGACTGCGCCATTATTGTTAATTATGACTTGCCTTGGGCAATTATTCGCTTGATTCAACGGGCAGGACGGGTAGACAGAATTGGTCAAACGGCTGATAAAATACTCTGCTATTCCTTTTTACCTGCTGAGGGAGTAGAACGGATTATTAATTTGCGGGGAAGGTTGCGTCAACGACTTCAAGAAAATGCTGAGGTAGTAGGTACAGATGAGGCGTTTTTTGAGGATGACGCAAATGAGCAGATGATGCTTGATATTTATCACGAAAAAGCGGGAATTTTAGAAGGAGAGGAAGACAACGAAGTAGACCTTACTTCAGAAGCTTATCAAATTTGGAAGAATGCCACAGATAATAATCCCACCCTTAAGAAAACTATTGAAAATCTGCAAAATGTGGTTTATTCCACCCGTAGCCATATCCCTACTACTACTCAGCCGGAAGGTGTGTTGCTGTACATGAAAACTGTAGAAGGGAACGATGCCTTAGCTTGGATTAATCGAGAGGGTAAAAGTGTTACTCAGTCTCAGTTTGAAATTTTGCGGATGGCACGGTGCGAACCGGAAACCAAGGCTATTGAGCGTGACCCTGACCATCATAGTTTAGTGCAAAAGGGGGCTGAGTTAATTGCTGAAGAAGAAAAGAGTGCAGGGGGACAACTTGGCCGTCCTTCCGGGGCGAGGTTTCGGAGTTATGAACGGCTAAAACACTATGTCAAGGAAATGCCATTGTTAGTAACTTCAGATTTACTCAAAGCAATTGACCAAATTTATCGCTATCCCCTACGACAGTCAGCCGTTGACCGTTTGAATCGTTCTCTGAAAAGCGGTATGGATGACCAACAATTAGTTGAGTTAGTGGTTGCACTTTATTTAGATGACCATCTTTGTTTAGTGCATGAAGATGGAAGAAGCCAAGAACCACAAATTATTTGTTCGTTAGGATTGTTTTAATGAAGAAGGGAACAGGGAACAGGGAACAGTGAGGAATAAACGGTTTACTTTTCCCTCCTAAGTGCTCTTTCATTAGACTCACAATCAGTAGTTGCCATGACTTCATCTACGCCAACTTCTAGCCAACTAACTTTAGTAGAGTTTTTGGAATTACCAGAAACCAAACCTGCTAGCGAATATATTGATGGGAAAATCTACCAAAAACCAATGCCTCAAGGAGAACATAGTACCTTACAAACTCGTTTAGTAGCAGCCATTAATCAGGAGGGTATACCTAAAAAAATAGCTCATGCCTACACTGAGTTGCGCTGTACTTTTAGTGGTAGTGCAATTGTACCAGATATAACTGTTTTTGAGTGGCAGCGTATCCCTCGCCGTCCTAATGGCAGAATTGCTAATAAGTTTGAAATTCCTCCCGATTGGGTAATTGAAATTCTTTCTCCAGACCAATCTCCTAGTCGCGTTATTCATAAAATTACCTTTTGCTTAAAGCATGGCACAAAGCTAGGTTGGTTTATTGAACCGGAAGATGAATCAGTTATGGTTTTTCTGCCAAATCAGCTTCCTGATGTGAAATACGGTGATGAAAAATTACCTGTTCTAAAAGTATTAGGAGATTGGCAGCTTTCTGTGGC
>JBAUJE010000407.1:0-15044 GCA_049683475.1 Coleofasciculaceae cyanobacterium
AGTCAGATTTAGCATGCACCTAGTCTAACTTAAAAACAGAGTGTCAGTTTTTAAGGCTGAATAAATTCAGCTAACATGCTTATATCCCCCGCTTTTTAAAGCGGGGGCTTTACGCTTCCGAAGGTAAGAGGGATTGATAAGCTGCGGCTCTTTTCGCTTGGGTTTCTTCGTCTAAGATGCCTTTTTGAGTATCTATTCTGTCAAAAATTTCTAGAGCATAATCATTATCTTCTATGGGTGTTCCGCGCCGTTCAATAGCTTGCCAATTGGCGATCGCTTCCTCAACCTCAGTGGGTTGAACACGGTTTCTGAGTCTCAGCAAATTCCAAGCATTTAGTTCTTCTTGGGTCTCTACATCCCAACTAAACGGGGTGATTTCATGAAACCAATTGTTTTCTCTACGGACAAAAAACCTCAGTTCATCCGTTAAAACCTCAAGTGTACCGAGAAGCTGTTGAGTTTCAGGTTGCATAGATGAGTTACCTCTCAAAATGATGCTGATAAATTCCGGGGGGAGTGAGAGCAAAGCTAAAAAGAAGACAGGGGTTAGGGTGTTGGATAGGGAGAAAAGTAACCTTGGAGTTTCTCACCTCAACATCGCGAACACTTACCCTGCCTTCTAACACTTGCCTTGGAGTTAACAGTTGAAGCCGCCTTACGGATCTAACGAAAGCGTTATACTTAAATTGGTATGCAGCAAGGAACAACGATACAGCCACCTTCTGCCTTAGAAGTTTGCAGCGTTTGAGCAGCAAATTTACAAGCTTTGAATCGCTGAGGAGCCATTTTTATAGCTGCGCTCAATTTTTGCTCACTTAGCAGTGTGCGCTTTACGTAATCAGAGCAAGACTCACCTCCATATAGGAGTCGATGGGGACAGGAGAAACCTTTACGAGGAGAGAGATGCTTTTGATAAGTCTTCAGAGATGCGATTGCTGTCTGAGTAGCAAAAGATTCAATCGTGCTAGCTAGCATAAGAAGAGCCTGGGTAGAAGGTATTACTCAATCTTTTACTTCCTCTCAAACCTATATCACTCTATCAAGAGGTCTAATTTGACACGACGGGGAGAGGGTTTGAGGCTTTTCTCATACTTGCAGACTAGACCTCTTGCAAAACGAAAAATCCCCTCAAGTTGAGGGGTGAAAGAATCAAATATTTCTAGCTATTCTCTACTTTCTGCTCATTTAAGCACGAGATGAATTCATTTTTCGCTTGGCCAAAAACACCAGAAATATGGCCCCAAGTCCTAGCAACATCCATTCTTCCGGTTCCGGTGTAGCCGATACCTCAAAGGGGGTAAAGGGTTGGGTAAGTTGTTCTTCCCCGGTTTCCACTTCCCGTTCAAAACGATCATCCTGGGCTTCTGCCTCTTTTAGTAACCGCCGCTGTTCATCGTTGACTAGTACAATCATCGAGGAGTAGGGGGTGACAATGCCTTGAGTTTTAGCAATGGTGTGCAGGGCATCAAGTTCCTCAACTGATGTTCCGTCTGCTGTCACTCCTTGAATTAACTGCCGCGCTGCGAGTGGGGCAAACTCCGATTCTGTCTTTCCCTCTGAAGCACTCGAAGTTATCTTCCAAAGGTAGCCGTCTGCCACATTTACCCTCTCATCTTCAACTTCCTGCACTGCGACTTGCTGCATAACTGTTGGGATATCCTGCGCCACGCCGCCCTTATCTTGAACGGCTTTTAAAATTGCATCGTTATAAGCAGAGGGAAATCCTCCTAAATGCACCATCGACACAGGGGTAGTTATGTTTGGCAATTCAGGGTCATCTTCAGATAACTCATAGCTGCCTTCATCGGTGAGCAGTAGAATTTGATCATAAGCCGTCTCAGCACGTAACTCTTCAAACTGATGCAGCATCTGACTCGGCTGAATTGAGCCATAATAAACCTGGCGCTGAGGACTGAAAGTGCTGATGTCATCAATACGTTGAGGTTTATCCCCTGCTTTAGTTAGGTACAAGTCAGCATCGCTGTTAGCAAACTGGTTATCGGCAAAGCCGTGGTCTTTCAGCCATTGCCAAGCGGCGTTAACCCTGGACTTCTGGGCTGCCATACTGCGGGAGGTGTCTAAAACTATAGCGAACCGTTTACCTTGAGGTATCAGCTTGCATCCGCTATCTTGACACTCCGTCAGTGGTTGGGCTGAAACACGGTAGCCATTACTAAAGTTAGCTTGATGGGCAGTTAGGGATTTAGACTCTGCCGGAATGTATGCTTCTAACCACTCCTCAGAACGCGGTTGAACTTGACCATTTAAGAGACGAGTTGTGCGCCCAGTCCAGAAAATATTACGCTTTTCACTTAGTTGGGGCAAAGCCCAGCCCTGTTCTTGACGCATGACTTGATAAGTCATCCATAGGTGCATTTTAGTAGGGCGTTCACTTCCATTTCTCCGTTCCCAGGAGTCGAGGGGTGGGGGTACAGGGAATGCCCGGAGGCGATATTGTTGAGGGCCGACTTGTTCAAGTAGGGCTGGATCAATAGGACGTGCCCGCTGTACTTGAGAGTTATAGACCTGCTGGGCTGCCCCTCTAGGGGAAACTTGGAAGGGAAAGCGGGTAGCCAGTTCGTCCGTTTCACCTAACCATAGCCCGGTGATTACTGCACTTTCTGGCAATGAGAAGTAGTAAAGAACTTCTTCGACATCAGTGGTTTTATTTTCATACACCTCATACAGTTCAATATCTGCCCAGTCACCATGGGGTTTAACCGATACCTGCTGTTCCTTTAGCCAGACTCGCTTCTCATCAATATTAATTAGCCCTGCTTTAGCTTGGTCAATAATTGCGGTAGACTGAAGGGCATGCTGCACTGCTTTACGTTCAGCTTTTTGGATTGGCGTATCAAAGAACTGAGCGTAGAGCTGGGTAGATTTTTCCACATCCTGGCGATCGCCTGCATATAAAAATGGCGACATCAGGGCATTGTAGCTAGCTTGCAGCGTCTCACATATCTGATCGGGCAGGTTAAACACATTCTTGTACATCACCTCAACGTGATTGTTATCTTGTTTGACCGCCAGGTAACGATATGGGTACAAGTTGGCATTAATTAAACCCTTACGAATAACTTCTGACTGGTTTAGCAGTGCTTGGCGTTGGCTATCAGTTTGAGAAGGTTGTGATAGCAAGGAAAATGCCCGCCCTTGGGGCTGTACATTGAGTGAGGCACACAGCACTAGCCAGACTCCAATAACGGCGATACTGCCCTTAAGCGCCCAATTACGGCGGTACTGTTGAGCAAATTGTCCTAGAACCCGCACGCCTGAATGAATGTACAGGGCAGTTAAGGCAGAGGGCATTGCCAGAAACAGTGAGGCACTGATGAAGAATAACACTCCAAATACTGGCACCCACCAGAAGACGGAAAAGATATCATACTGAATTTGCCGCCATAGTTCCACCGCCCAGTCAAACTTGAGAAATTCATAAATTAGAACGGCTCCGACAGGTACAGCATAGTAGAGTAGTACCGTACCAACGTAGATGCCCACCAGCAGCATCAAACTATGTGCCGCCATCTGTAACCAAGCGGCAACTCGTCTGTTTGACTGGTAGCCCCAGATAAGTTCTACTGCAAAGGCTGCAATGGCAAGTAGCACCGTTCCTAGTACCCAGCCACTCGCAGGGTTGAGTTCCCGCAGCAGAAATAGCCGAACTAGGCATAGTACTAAAAGTGGGGCTTCCACGCCGTAAAATAGCCGCATCAGTTCCCTGGACTGTTGACGGAAGCGCCATAGGCCAAGGGCAGTACAGGCAACGGGAATGACCATTAGGGCAACCAGCGTCCCCAAAAATTCAATCGGGACATCGCCATCAAGGGTAGCCTGAATCAGTGATATACCGACAACGGGTAAAATTCCCGCGTAGACAACCGTTAAAAAAGTGAGATTCCACAGCCAAAATATCAGGTGAAAACTGATACTTAACGTTCGCTGCAATAAATTCCGCTTCATTATTTATCCTTGGTTTAAGCTTTGGTCAATCGCATCGTGAATAGTACTAGCAAAGGTCTGAATCTCTGTACTATTGAGTTCAGGAAAATTGTCAAATAACACAGAAACCAGTACCCAAGTGCGGTTGCGGTGGGCGACATACTCCCATATCCGTTTGATAAAATCATCAGTGGTGCGTTGGGGAGATTGAAACCAGTAGGTTGCAGCTAGCTGTCCATCCTGTAGCGATAGCCACCGGGCATTAATCTCAGGGCTGAGGGTAGTTGACATCATGCTGTCTACTTTCAATCCATTACCTACTAAGCACAGTTCTGGCGGATGATGGGGATGCCAGCCCCTACTCGTTACCAGCAGCATGGAACCTGAAAGAGTATTGAAGGTAAAGCGTTGCTTTTGCACCACGGGTTTAGCGGCATCATCAAAAAAGCGCTGTTCTGCTTCGGTTAGGGGTAATGTCTCTGTTGCCACATTCAGGGGTAGGTGAATGGAGGTGAGAGGTTGGACGGTTTCCAGTGCTGGCTTAACTTGGGCAACCAGTATAAGGGCGATCGCCATTCCCAGATAGGTTGACTGCATAGAGACTGGCTGGGCATTAATTGTTAGCGTCTCTTCTTCAGTCTTCTCCCGATAGCGAGGGACTCTTTGCAGTAGTATCCAACCTGTGGCACAGGCGATGATAAAGCCCAGTAATCCTAGAGGTAAATGCAAAATATGGGCAAACTGTGGTTGGTTCAACACCTGTCCCGTCAGTACCAGCAGCAGCACTCGCATCATATTGCCCAAGACTAGTAAGCCACCTGTTACCCCACAGACTCCCCACCAGTGCCACCCCAGCCGCCGCCGTTCTAGCCAGGTTGCCATGAGTAAAAAGAATCCTCCTGTCCACAGGCTTTTCACACCACTACAGGGCAAGTCTATATGGGCAATTCCGTTTTCTAAAAGAATAATGTCTTGGGAAGAAATGGCGCTGATCTGCCAAGTTGATAAAATCTGTTCTACCACATGAGCAGTTAGTACCCTTACCGGAAAGCCTAACCCACTACCGAATAAGGTACAAATTGGTAATATGCAGGCGGCTAGAAGTGCAGAGGGTAATCCTCTACGCCACTGCCGGGGGTTGACAGATACGCCCCATAACCCATAGCTTCCCAGAGTAAAGAGAAATATACTGATTTGAGGAATATCTACCAGCCACTGCAAAGCAATTGCCATAGCTACTGTAGCCAACATAAGCAACAGAGGCTGTAAGGTAACTAGTCCTTGTTTTCCCTGTTCTTTCTTCTCTGTTCCTTTGCTTTGACGAATTAACTGCACCAGTAAGGCGCTAAAGGTTATTCCCACTAGCAACAGATTAAGAAGTGAAGCCTGTTGCAAAGACTGAACCAGCCAAAATAAAGCTGAACGGTTTGCATACAGCCACGCACCGCTTAAGATGCCAAGACTCGCCCCATGCCTCCAGTTACAAGAACTAAAAACGGAATCAGCAAACATATATCCTCTAAATGGGGCAGGTAGCTACAGTATTAATCAGAATGGTTGGTGGCTATTTTGAAAAGTTGCTCGATTTCTTAATAAAGATTTACATTGTAGATTGATGGATTATGCGATCGCTATTGATTTTCTCAAGGATTCAGACCCTATCTTGGCAGACCTTATTGAGCAAATTGGGGCGTGTCAACTGAATCAGCAAGAACCTGAGGGAGACTTGTTCTTTTGCTTATCCCGGTCAATTCTTCACCAGCAACTTTCTACCAAGGTAGCTAAAGTTATCCACTCTCGGTTTCTCCAGCTTTACCCTAACACTCGCTTCCCTTCAGCAGGAGATATTCTGAACACACCCGATGAGGTGCTTCGATGTGTGGGAATTTCGCGCCCCAAAATCTCTTACCTTAAAGATTTGGCACGTCATACAATTGAGGGATTGCCGAGTCTTGAAGAGTTGGCAGTCCTAGACGATGAGGCAATTATCAAGATTCTAACGCGGGTCAAAGGTATTGGGCGTTGGACTGTGCAGATGCTGCTGATTTTCCGTCTCAATCGTCAGGATGTTTTACCTGTCGATGATTTGGGAGTCCGTACAGGTATTCGGAAACTCTACAATCTTGAGGCACTTCCTGACCGCAAGACTACAGAAAGTTTCGGACAAAAGTGGAAACCCTATTGCAGTATTGCCTCGTGGTATTTGTGGCGTAGTTTGGAGTTCAAGCCAGTTTGAGGAAGGGGAAATGCGATTTGAAGAGTAGCTTTTTTCTTGAGGAGAGACGTTTCACCGACCCAATAGAATTTGGCAAAATGGTTATAGTAGCGTTGTAAGTGCTGCTGACTCTGGAAATTAGAAAACCAAATGGTAAAAATTGATTTGACTGAATATTTCATTACCCAGCTGCCAGTCTTTTAAATTGAGTTCCTATGGTACGTCAGGTGATCGCAGCAGTTTGCTCTTCAGGCAAAAAAGACAGCACAATTAGCCCTGGCGGGATACCTGTGGCGATTAAATCTTTGGTAATTCCCTGTTCTATCCAACCTTTGGGAATTCAGGTAACTGGAGGAAGGATAGAGGTGAGGGAAAGAGTGAGACTGGGAAATGCTAGAGGAGAGACTTGGTTCGGTTCGGTGAGGATAAGATGGCTGGTATAGCTTGTAGGAGTTAGGTCGCGGAAGATGTGAAGTTGCCGATTTTTGAGTTCCAATACCCAGTAGTCGGCGATACCTGCTTGAGCATAGAGTTTGTTTTTCGTTTCGCAGTCATATTTTAGCGTCGAGTCTGCCACCTCCACAACCAGATAGACATCACTAGGACGGGGATGTTGTTCGGCGTAATCTAAGACGGTTCCTCGAACGATCGCCAGATCAGGTTCTGGTTCGGAAAAATCATCTAGTTGAATCGGATCTTGGGTGCGAATCAAAACATTGCTACCAAGTCTGTCTCGCAGTGTATTCGCCAGCAGATACAGCGAGGTGACATGGGGAGTTCCTTTGGCCGCCATCAGGGTAATTTGTCCGGCAATCAGTTCGGTTCGTTCGTTGGGGTCGAGAAGTTCTAACTCGCTCATGCGGTGGTAGTCTTGTACCGACCAACGTTTTAGCAAGGTTGGCTCTAGACTAAAGGTTGGGTTGGGGCGCGTGTTTGAGAGAGTCATGGTTATAGATTAGCTCGAATCAGTTGCAAAATCGTTATCAATGGATAATTGATAGACGTTGAGAGGAATGCCAATAAATATTTGCTTGGTACAATTTGCTCATGTCGAAAATCAAAGACACTCCTTTATCCCGGAGAAACGGCCATGTAGTGGTGCGCCAAGCGCAGCGCAAGCGCGATAGACAAGTGTCGGTGCAAGATACGCAAATCGGGATGGCGATCGCAGCAGTTTGCTCTTCAGGCAAAAAAGCCAGCACAATTAGCCCTGGCGGGATACCTGCGGCGATTAAATCTTTATAGGACTTACGCACTCAGACATTAAGAATCGCTGTAACCCTCAGTTAAGAGTTCCCTGTTCCCTATAGCCTAGAACCCTGATTTTTCCGTTTCACTGCGTAAGTCCTACTTTAGTAATTTCCTGTTCCATTCTGTTAATCAGGGAAGGCAAATCCTGTTTGGGGATTGCGAATATACAAGCCGAGAACTAACGAATCCATAACCGTATCCCAGACCGGAATTAGACGTTCTGCATCATCAGCCCAGTAGTCAAATGTAATCAGGCACTGAACTCCAGAACCTAGCCCAATGCAGATTCTTGAATAAGCCGGACGGTGTTCTTCCGGGTCAATAAATTTGATTTGAGTCCAAACGATGCGAGCAGTTTGGCGCTGGAGTTTAATAATTTCTCCTTGCTCAATGGCATTACGCTCATCATCTTTAGTCACTTTCCTTAAGAGGGGAACCAGGGGAAAATCTGCCCAGTTGCCGGGAGGTAGTAAATTAAAGGAAGCTTCTAAGCGACAATCATCATTGGGTGGCTTGTTGTCTAGAAACCGAAATGACTTGGTATCCGGCTCAAAATGCCAATCATCCGGGACATCGAAACGTAACGCCCCTCGCCCTGCTACAAAGATACGATTTCCTGGCTTTGCTTTCCAATTGTGGTCTTCTTTTAGCTCAAGAGTTTTCTTGATCCATTGGAGATTGTGCTTTTTACCCTTAGCCATAGCCCCAAAGTAGTGTTGACTTCCCCTTTATTTTGCCTCTTTCTCTTGGCTTTTTCCCTTTAAAATACTCTTTTGGTGAGCGATCGCCTGATGAGGCGTACTATAGTTATTTCAAACTAGCCATGCAAATTAGCCAATGTCTTCACGTAGCAGTTTTAGTTTCTAACCTAGAAAAGGCAGAAAACTTCTATGGCAATATCCTAAGACTATCAAAAGTAGATCGAACTCTCAAATACCCTGGTGCTTGGTATCAGATTGGTAATTATCAGATACACCTAATCGTTGATACAACAATAGCTAATAAGCTACAAAACCCCGAAAAATGGGGTCGTAATCCTCATATTGCTTTAGCTGTAACTAACTTAGAAGAAGCAAAAGAACAACTACAAAGCCACGGTTACACCTTTCAAATCAGTGCTTCTGGCCGTGCCGCTTTATTTACTCAAGACCCTGATGGTAATGTAATTGAGATTAGTCAAATTTAAATCTAGAGGAGGTAAGTAACAGATTTGATCGTAAAAATTATCGCTTACCTCTACACTGATCCACTTCTAGAAATTGCACCTAATCAGTTTATTTGGGGTATGTAAATAGATAAAGTCTATCAAGACTTAGGAAAAAGATCTCAACTACTGCTCCCACTCTACTCGAACAATTTTTATCTCCTGTTCGTTGTATGCGCTGATGCAAGCCCACATATATCCGTTCAACTGCCTCATGCCTCTGACGTGATACTTGTAGCCCTCTCCGTACTCTGTTCGGGCTATCTTCACGGCTTTAGCTTCAGCCTCTGGTGTGGAGTAAGAGTACTTGATGCTGAGAGGTACTGCTACTAACACTATTAGGGTTATCCCAAGGATGAATACAAAATGACGAGGAGTGGCGTTAGAATAACCAGCTCTAACACATGCTGACACCACAGGTGCAGAACGCAGTTGTGTGTAGACCCACAAAGCAACAGCGACCGTCATAATCCTAAATAGGAGCGGCATAAAATTGCCTATCGGATCAAGGCGAAATGCAATTCCCAAAAATTCTGTCGGCAACAAAAAAATGTTAAACTGTATCAGATGGCTGACTGAGTAAGAGAAAATCCAGGCGGTACCCCAGATAACTGGACTAACCATGTGCAGGTTACCCCGGAGAAAAAACACACCTAACATCACCACTAGGAAGGAGGAGGCACATAGAGAAGGGCTATCTTCAGTAGGAGGGCTAGATAATATGCACTCCGGCTGATCACTCGTATACCAAAACACCACGCATTCGAGAATCCCAACCGCGATTAGCACAATACCTACCCGCGTCAAAATAGAGCGATAATTGTACATTTGTTTTAAGAACTGATACACCTAATTGTTGATACAGCAATAGCCAATAAGCTACAAAACCCCGAAAAATGGGGTCGTAATCCTCATATTGCTTTAGCTGTAACTAACTTAGAAGAAGCAAAAGAACAACTACAAAGCCACGGTTACACCTTTCAAATCAGTGCTTCTGGTCATGCAGCTTTGTTTACCCAAGACCCTGATGGTAATGTAATTGAGATTAGCCAAATTTAAATATTGCAGAGGGAACAGGCAACAGGAAATTCCCCTAATTGCAATTACGGGATTTGAATTGTGAAAATCATTGCTTACCTCTACACCGATCCACTTCTTGAACCCCCACCTGATGATTTTATTTGGGGTATGGAGGTAGATAAAGTCTACAAAGACTTAGGAAAACGTCAGCAACTGCAACAACTTATTACTGACTGTCAAGTTGAACCAGTTGAATACCTCTTAATTCGGCGTTTGCAAGAACTCGGTGATACTGTCGAGGAAGTAAGCGATCGCCTCAGTCAAATTGAAGCCATGGGCATTAAAGTTATTGCTACAGAACAATCTTACAATTCTGCTCAACTAGCTAAAGCTGATGCAAAGGAAATTAGGACAAATTTAGCCCAACTACTGCAAGAAATTCAACATAGCCAGCGCAGCCGTCACCTGCGTCAAGGACACGCCCGAAATCGCCTCAAATGCTTACCACCACCAGGAAAAGCCCCCTATGGCTATCGACGTGGCCAAGACCGTTATATCCTTGACCGTTCTACAGCACCAGTAGTTAAAGATTTTTTTGAGCGATTTCTAATTTATGGTTCCTTGCGGGGTGCCGTTCGCTATCTAGAGAAAAAGTACGGCAAGAAAATTTCTGTTACTACAGGCCGCCGTTGGCTAACTAATCCCGTCTATCGGGGGAACCTGGGTTATCAAAATGGTGAGGTTATCTCAGACACCCACAACCCAATTATCAGTCCAGAAGAAGCAGCCCAAATTGACCGACTGCTGCGTCGTAACCGAAAATTACCTTCCCGTACTGCCAGTGCGCCTCGTTCTATGGCCGGTTTGGTAATTTGTAGAGAGTGCCAATCCCATTTTACTATTACTAGTGTTACCAGACCTCGCCACAAGAAAGAATATCTTTACCTACGTCCCATCAGGTGTCTTAATATTCCTAAATGTCGTTCTCTTTCCTATGAAAAAGTTCTAGAACAGACAATTCAAACTATTTGCCAAGAATTACCCCGTGCTGTTGCTAATATCAATGCTCCTAACCCAGATAATTTTAAGCAATCTCTTCAGGGGCAAATTAATAATAAGCAAGATATATTAGCTGAACTCAAAACTTTAACAAGTCGCGGCATTCTTGATACAGAAACAGCAGATTTACGTGCTTACAAACTCCGCACGGAAATTTCTCAACTACAATCCCAACTAGCATCCTTACCACCTGTCAATTTACAAGCTTTAGCTCAAACTGTCTCCATTCCACAATTTTGGCAAGATTTATCTGAATCAGAACGCCGCTTTTATTTTCGAGAATTTATTCGGCAAATTGAACTTGTGCGTCAGGATAAGGAGTGGCAATTAGAGGTGGTGTTTATTTTTTGAAAATGGATAATGGTTAATAGAAAATAGGAGTTTCAGAATGACTTCAACGATTAAAACTATTACTACACCCTTTTTATTTAATATCTCTGTCAATTGCTATCTGGTTAGAACTGAGGAAGGATATATCTTGATTGATACAGGAATGCCTAACCAGCGTAGTGCGATCGCACAAGAACTAGAACACGTAGGTTGCCAGTCAGAAAACTTAAAGCTGATTATTCTTACCCATGGTGATATCGACCACTGTGGTAATGCTGCGTATCTTCGTCAAAAGTTTGATACCAGAATTGCCATGCACTACGAAGATTCTGGCATGGTTGAACTAGGAGATATGTTTTGGAATCGCAAAAGCCCTAATCCTCTAATTAGAATACTATTTGGGCTATTCTTCAGTTTAAACAAGTCAGATCGATTCAAAGCTGATTTATATATAGAGGATGGATACAGTCTTTCTAATTATGGGTTTAATGCTGAAGTAGTTTATATTCCAGGGCATTCAAAAGGTTCAATTGGTATTCTAACGGCTGCTGGTGATTTATTTTGTGGTGATTTGATGGAAAATCGGAAAAAGCCCCAACTCTCAATTATCGATGATGCAGCAGCAGCAAATGCCAGTATCGAAAAACTTAAAAGCCTAGGAATAAATACTGTTTATCCTGGACATGGCAAGCCATTTATAATGGAACAGTTTATCTAAGAACTAGTTTGAGAATAGACGCGGGGACACGGGGACGTGGAGAAGGAAAATCCCTTCATCTAAAATCCCTTCATCTAAAATCTAAAATCTAAAATCTAAAATCTAAAATCGAGTTGACGGCTTGTTTCTTAACTGAAGAATAGGCACTATTCCTTACGGAAAACCATCTCATCAGAGTGTAGAAACAAAGTATAATTTCAAAAGCCTATTCCACCATGAGAACATCCTTGAAACGAGGACTCATGGGCTGCATGTTAACCCTGCTTCTCGTGGGTTCTCTCAGTCCTGTTGTCCTAGCTGTCGAAATTGCCCAAAACCCCCCTGCTGTTGAATGTAGCCACCAAAGGGGTCAAGTCACAGAAAGTATTGCCAGAACTTGGCTGGAACGGAGTCGCCAATACACCAACTATGGCAACTTAGAACCGGCTGCTCAAACCTTGCTGCGTACCCTAGAATTGATGCAGCGTTTGCCTAATGGTTCTCTTAAAGCTAATCTGGTTAGTTCAATTACTGAACTTGAGTACCAGTCTAGTACCTTGCAAGAATTGGTCAATCGCGCTGTTAGCAATAAGCAACCTGATATTGCCCTATCAGTATTGCCTAGTGCTTTACAAACTGCCCAATCCCTTAGTAGTGGCTATAGTTGGGTTAAAACTCAAGCTCTAGTAGCGATCGCCAATCATTACATCACCCTAGGTCAACCTCAGCAAGGGACCAAGGTTCTCTCTCAAGCCTTACAAGCCTCCAATTACCTGCAAGGAGAGGAATTCAAGACCAAAGCCTTAACGGCAATTGCCCAAGGATATCAAACTATTGGTGAGTCAGCAAAAGCAGTTGAATTACTCGATCAGTCTCTCCAATTTGCTCAGGTGGCTAAAGTACCTAATGCTGTACGTAAGGCCTGGATTTTTCAACCCATTGCCATCACCTATGCTAAAGCGGGAGCCTTTGATAAAGCATTGCAGGTAGCACGATTGATTCCCACTGAACCACAACTCGCCTACTATAAGGATGAGGCAATTGGGGAAATTGCCAACCAGTATGCTGCTTCTGGTCAATTAGAGCGAGCTCTAGAGTTGTTGAAAACCCTGAAGATGGGTGAGACAAAAGCCAAGTTCTTGACTCAAATTGCTATTTTCTACACCCAAGCAGGACAAAACAAACTTGCTCAAGATACCTTCAATCAGGCTGTTTTTGTTGCTCAAGATGAACCAATTGAACGTCGTTCTTGGATTCTATCTAGAATTATTAAACAATACGCCTTTGCAGGACAGCTTGATGCTGCTCTTTCTACAATAGATGTCATCCCTGCTCGCCAAACTAAGGCACAAACTTTACTAGATATAGCTGGTCAAGTTAAGGATAAAGAGAGGGCTTCAGCAATTATTAACAAAGCTTTATTGGCTGCCGAGGAAATTGCCGATGCTAATGAGCGTGAAAGTTTGATGACTCAAGCAATTGATGATTTGCTGAGAACTAAACAGTTTGCCAGTGCTTTAAAAATTGCCCAATCTTTGAGTGAGAATGTTGGCGATAAGTATGTAATCTTGGCGAGGATTGCTTTGCAAGCTGCTGCTGCTCAAGAGTTTGAGATTGCCTTGCAAGCTACTGATAGCTTACCAGAAAGTTGGGTTGATTCAAGAAATCAAGCTCTGCAAGAAATGGCGATCGCTTACGCCAAAATAGGGAAATATGACCAAGCTATGCAGTTGGTGCAGAAGATTGATAACTATGGCAGTTTGCCTTATCAAGTTAGAACCCTAACAGAGATAGCTCAACAAGCAGCCGCTAAAGGAGATAAGACTCGGGCTGATAATTTGATTAAACAAGCCCTACAAATTGCCAATCAACTTGAATTTAATAGCCAAAAGACAGATGCTTTAGTGGCGATCGCTATTTTTTATACCAAGATTGGACAAACTAAGCAAGCTGAGGAGTTACATGCACAAGCCATGCAGCTTGCCAAGTCTGAACCAAATGATTCTGGTAGCACTTTCTTATTGCCCTCAATGTTTAAGCAATATTTAGATGCCAATTTGTATGAGAAAGCCATCCAAACAGCCTTAGCCATAACGGATGCAGCAGGTCAACGCAACAGAGCCTTAAATGAAATTGCTACTCACCTGATTGAAGCAGAACAGTTTGACATGGCTCTTAAAGCTACCAATGTTTTGTCCCAACCAGAAGATAAAACTAGGTTTCTTTTGGAATTAGTCAATAATTACATTGCCAGAGGTCAATTAACAAAAGCCAGCGAAATTTTAGTGAGAGCCTTAGAAGTAACTAAAACCATCAAGGGACCAGAATCTAGAAAGATTCTTGTTCGGGAAGACTTAGAAGTTGATGACCCCTTTGATCGAGGCAGCTTTTTAGAAGAAATTGCTCTGAAATACACTGATATTGGTCAGTATAACCAAGGGGTTCAGGTAGCTCAGAGATTGGAAACTAAGAGCGATCGCGAACTACTTTTGCAACGTTTGACTTGTTATCGATAACGGAGATGCTCAAAATTAAAATCCCAGGCAAAATTTCGTTCACCCTTCCGGAACCAACCATTGAGGAGGCGTAGATTTTAACCATAACAAGCTAATTTAATCAAACCTCTGTTCCCATGTCCATCATTACCATCCGCGAACAGCAGCAAACCGAGTCCGGATTTACCGCTACTCTAAGTTTTGAAGGTTATAGCACCTGGGTTTGAGGCTAATCGCTTAATATTTTGTAACAGCCTGCTCGATGGTGGCACAGAGGTATTTGCACAAGGGGACAATCCTGTCGTTAGCCTGACCTCTCAACCGAGAGTAGAGGTAAAGTCTTTTGTAAACTCCTATGGTAAGAGCAATCAAATGAGGAGGATTCGCAGGATGAGTGATTGGGCAGCACAGGAACTGAAATATGCCGACTTGGGAGACATGCGCCGCAACAGAAGACTAATACGTCTGGTCAGTGACTTAGCAGCCCAACCCAATGCAAGTGTGCCGCAAGCTTCAGGAGACTGGGCAGCCACTCAAGGGGCGTATGATTTTTGGCGATCGCCTCACGTTAAACCAGAAGCAATCAGGCAAGGTCACCTGCAATCCAGACAAAAAGCCAGCCTGACATGGTTGACTCCCAACAGGCTGGCTCTGGCTCCCCATTAGACACAGGAGACAATTTAATTATGACTTATCGAGAAAGCCTAAGTCCTTGGGCGATAGTCCGCCTATTGCCAAATAACTTGCAATGGGTAATTATCGCCCGTTACCGTAACCGTTCCGACGCAGACGGACACCTGCAACTCTTGCGGCGGCGAGTCCCCCAGA
>JBAUJE010000408.1:0-50931 GCA_049683475.1 Coleofasciculaceae cyanobacterium
GGGCAACTAAAATTGGTGGACTACTTTATCTAACCAGTACTGACGGGCGTACTGCTACAGGTCATTTACCAGACAACAGCCTTAGTGTTTATGGAGCCTATGCTCGCTCTCACCCCGCAGCCCATGAACAAGGACTACGTTTGTTAATTGGCAGTACCCAACAACAAGCTGCTAGCAAAGGACTAGGTATCCAACCAGTTTTTTCTTTGTTTTCAGGTCAAACCTATCGGGTGATGTTACGTCTGCTCAAAAATCAATCTTTGACGACAGAAAATTACGGTTTCCTCGGCTACTGCCATCACTGCGGTAATTATCAAATTGTTTCTTGGCGCAAACTCGGTAAGATTATCTGCCCCCATGACTCTAAGCCATTGACTCTTTCCGGACCCATGTGGCTAGGTTCTTTGCACAATCAGCAGTATTTAGGACGTTTGCTAGCACTTGCCCAGAAGTGGAATTGGTTAGAGCGAGTACAATTATTGAAAGTCATGACAGGGGAGGCTGATTTACCCCCTTACTTTTACACTCTCTCGGAAATTGGACGGCGAGGTAAGATTGATATACCTAAGCGATCGCATCTCATTGAGAGATTGCAAGATATGGGTTATCGGGCTAGTCCAACCCATATCAATGCCCAAGCGATTAAAACCAACGCTGACATCACTATCTGTATTGCTGCGGCGGGTGGTAACTAGTAGAACTTAGACCAATTATGGACAACATTGAGATTATCAAAAGTATTTATCGGGCTTTTGAGCAAGGTGATATTGAGAAAGCACTCAATTTGCTTGACCCTAATGTCGAATGGATTGAATCTGAAGGAATCCCCTATGGCGGTACTTTTGTTGGTCGGGAGGCAGTACTCAGTGGCGTTTTTGGGAAAATTGGGCAAGAGTGGGATAACTTCCAGGCTCATGTAGATGAATTTCTTGAGGCTGGCAATACCGTTATTAGCCTTGGATTTGATAGCGGTACCTACAAAGCTACAGGCAAAAGCATGCGTGCAGAGACTGCTTCTTTTTGGACTTTGAAGGATGGTAAGGTTGTTAAATTCGTCCAGTATATCAACACACTCAAGGTAGTCGAAGCACTCTAAGATCTATTCGCATTTTTTCCTAGATTATCAAGTAACTAAGAATTAAGAAGCATTAGAAATTTTATACCTGTAACTATCATGGTGGGATAGTTAACTAGATCATTACTCAGCGTAGAAGAAAATGTTTCATTTCAAGGATATATTCCTTGTTCGCTATCCTGCCTCACTGTTGCGACACAAGGCTCTACCAGTAAACACCGTTACAAGAGGTAATCAGCAAACTTTGTGGAGTAATCTTGCTCTTAAACTCTTAAAAAGTTCCTGGATTCTTGCTAGTAGTCTTATCTTTCTTATTGGACCAGGTATTCTGCTCACCTTAGCGGCAACTAGTTCTAACCAAAGTTCTAGTTACGACCTCAAGGATAGTTTCTTTGCCTTTATTATACTTGGCTTTTTAATTCTAGTTGGTCGGTGGCTACGGCAGAGTATTTCATTACTAAAGTCACTATATTTGCCTAGCTCTATTGTAGCAGGAGCAATTGCTTTACTAATGGGACCAAGTGCTTTAGGAGCAATTACCCAAGCAATTAGTGGTGAAAATGCCTTACTAGCAAATGGTCTTTTTCCTCAACACATACGAGAAGTTTGGTCAGCTATCCCCGGTGTTTTTATCAACATTGTCTTTGCTACTATTTTTTTAGGAGAGTTCATTCCTAGTCCCCGCAATATTTGGCAGAAAGCAGCGCCTCAAGTAGCCTTCGGTCAAACCCTTGCCTGGGGACAATACGTTGTAGGATTGTTGCTTGCTCTAACCGTACTTACACCTATTTTCGGTCTGAATCCTATTGCCGGGGCTTTGATTGAGATTGCTTTTGAAGGAGGACATGGCACTGCTGCTGGCATGTCTCAGATTCTGAAAGACTTAGACTTTGCCGTAGGTGCTGATCTTGCCCTAGGTTTAGCAACAGTTGGTATTGTGACAGGTGTTATTGCTGGAGTAGCTTTGGCTAACTGGGGTCGCAAACAGGGATATATTCCTGTTGAAACCTTGGAAAATGAAGCTGAGTCAACAGAAATTAGCGAAGACTACCAAACTAGTCCAGAACTAAAAGTAAAAAGAACTAGACATCTTAACAGCTTACTTATTGATCCCCTGTCCGTTAATTTTGCTTTTGTAGGAGTAGCAATTGCTATTGGTTGGCTGATTTTGCAAGGATTAAGCTGGATTGAGTCAATTACCTGGAATCAAGATGGTAGTGGACTGGCAATTTTGTCTGGTATTCCTTTGTTTCCACTAGCGTTAGTAGGAGGCATTATTGTACAGCTGATTTTAGAACGTTTAGGTCGCAGTTATTTAATTGATCGGCAGTTAATTAATCGCATTGGTGGAGTTGCCCTAGATGTGATAATTGTCGCAGCTTTGGCAACTATTTCCTTAGCCGTATTAGGTAGTAACTTTGCACCTTTTCTCATTTTGTCAGTAGCAGGTATTGCCTGGAACGTTCTCTGTTTTATTTACTTAGCACCGCGCATGATCCCAACCTACTGGTTTGAGAGAGGAATTGGTGATATGGGTCAATCAATGGGTGTTACAGCAACAGGTCTTTTATTGATGCGCATGGTTGATCCACGCAATCGTTCTGGTGCCTTTGAGAGTTTTGGTTATAAACAACTCTTCTTTGAGCCAATTGTTGGAGGCGGTTTATTTACTGCTGCGGCACCGCCTTTAATTGCTAAATTCGGTGTAGTTCCTATTTTACTACTAACATCTGTTTTGTTTGCTTTTTGGTTAATCTTTGGTTTCTGGAACTACCGACAATTGACTCAAAATAGTAATTAATTTAGTAGAGAGACGTAGTATACTACGTCTCTACTTCAAATACTACCAATTCGACCGAAGGGCCAGAAGCGAAAAAAGGCATGACCAATAATGTTTTCTTGAGGTAGAAAGCCCCAAACGTGGGAGTCGTTGCTGTTGTTGCGGTTATCTCCCATGACAAATAACTGGTTTTTCGGCACCTGTACTGGTTTTAGTTGGTATTCCGGCGCTTCAGCAATATAGTTCTCTAACAAAGGTTGGTTATCTACATAAACTTGGCCATTTTGCACCTGAACGGTTTGACCTGGCGTGGCAACTACCCGTTTAATAAAAGCTTGGTCTGGGTCGTAGCCTTGAATTTGTAGTTGGGGTGGTGGATTGAAAACAATGATTTCACCGTTGGTAGGGGGACGAAAATGGTAGGAGATTTTTTCTACCACTAAGCGATCTCCCACTTCTAAAGTTGGCAGCATGGAATTTGAGGGAATGTAGCGAGGTTCTGCCACAAAGGTGCGAATTAAAAGGGCCAAAGCAAGGGCGATCGCAATTATTTGCAGATTTTCCCGTATTTGCTGCCAGATAGTTGCTTCCTGCTTGGCAGTTGCTTGAGGCCGATTAGCAAAATTTGACTTTCCTAGTTGGCTATCTTTTAAGGAAGCATCATTAGTTGCTGCTAATTTTTCTTTTTCTGCGGTCATACAAATTTGAACTGAAAACAGTTGATATCTTGACCTTGCCAGCTTTGGCACTCAGCCAAGATAACATGCCTAGAGTATTTTCTGATAAACTGGCAAAATTTGCGTTAGCGTAGGAGGTGAGGCTCTTTCTCTGGAATTCCCGTGTTGTTTAATCAACGTCCTGTTATCTTTGCTAGTTTAGCTGTTTGCTTGCTACTAGCTTCCTGTGCTAACACTTCGACAGGTGAAGCCCTTGAGCGTTCCTTGGCTTCAGACCCGAAGCTCAAGGATAACTCTAGCGTTTTCAGTGGTGTATCTCAGGACAAGGCTCAAACGCCGAATTTAGCCGAATTGCCCCAAGAGTTCCCCGCAGAAATTCCACGTTACCCTGGGGCTAAGTTAGAGAAAGTTGAGTCGTTAGAAGAACAAGGTAAGTTGACAGTTTGGTCATCTTCTGATCCCAAGGAAGAAATCTTAAGATATTACCAACAGACCTTTGAGTCTGATAACTGGCAGTTGGTTACTAAGCCAGAGGAAGAAGGGAGTGAGAAGTTAGTTGCACTTCAAGATAATTTACAGGTAACTTTTTCCCTACTTGCTGATGGTAACGCCAAAAACTCTAACTCTTCATCGCCATTACCACAGGTAAAAACAGAGCAAGGCGTAAGCAAATTTGAGATTCAGTATCTACGCAATGGTTCTGAGGTGGTTTCTCCTGCATCGGAGCAGCAAAAAGCCGAGGGAGAGGATACTTCTACTGATGTTGCTAGTGCGCCCACAGGGACATCCTCATCAGAAAAAATAGATGAAAATGAATTAGAAAAAGTTTCTCAAGACTTGCGTCAGTATATAGAAAATCTAGCAGCTTTAGGAGTCTTTAACTCTAGTTCATCAGCTAAAAGTAAGACTAATGCTGACAGCTTACAGTTTGCTCCTAATAAAACTCTGAACCGTGGTGAGTACGCTCGCTGGCTAGTCACGGCTAATAATCTGATTTATGCTAATCGTCGAGGAGCACAAATTCGCTTAGCTTCTGAATCTACTCAGCCAGCTTTCCAAGATGTACCCCGAACACACCCCAATTTTCCAGCAATCCAAGGATTAGCTGAGGCTGGTATAATTCCTAGTCCTATTAGTGGTGATAGTACAGCAGTGTTATTTCGTCCTGATGCACCCCTGACAAGAGAAAGCCTTATTTTGACGAAAGTGCCTTTAGATATACGTCAAGCAATGCCTCCAGCCTCTATTGACGCGGTGCAAAAAACTTGGGGTTTCCAGGATACCACTAAAATTGATCCCAAGGCGTTGCCTGCGGTGCTAGCAGACTTCCAAAACGGGGATGCTGCTAATATCCGGCGGGTGTTTGGCTTTACCACCCTCTTTCAACCCAAGAAAGCCGTAACCCGTGCTGAAGCAGCAGCAGCACTATGGCATTTTGGTTCCCAAACGGAAGGAATATCTGCCGAAGAGGCTTTAAAAGTTAAAGCTCAAAATAGTCAAGAATTAGGGCTTGCTGAATAAATCTAAAACTTTTGCTCTGTCTTGGGTTTAAGGCAGATTACAGGTTAACAAAGTGCAATAATAATCACATCAAAACTTCAAAATCCAGGCAATTTTCAAGTGTCTAGATTATTCTGACTCCCTACTCCTAACTCCTAACTCCTAACTCCTAACTCCTAACTCCTAACCCTCACCAAAAAACTTATTCAGCAAACCCTAATTAAAATCTATTTCTGCTCGCTGTGATTAAATCTAGTAGCCTGGGTGCGATCGCACTTGCAGGTAAAATTAGTTTAGCTGCTCCTAGATCAATTGCTTCTTTGGGCATGCCAAATACTACAGAGGTAGCTTGGTCTTGAGCAATGGTAAATCCTCCAGCTTTAGATATAGTCAGCATGCCTTTAGCTCCATCTTTGCCCATACCTGTTAGTAATACTGCTAGGGTTTTCCTACCATAGAATTTGACGACAGATTCAAACATAACGGTTACAGAAGGACGATGTCCGTCTACAGCTGGTGAGTCAGAACAAATAAATCTACCATTAGCGTCTAATTCTAAATGTTGCTGTTCTTGGGGAAAATAAATTTTACCTCTTTCTGGTCTATCCCCAGGTTTAGCTATTTCAATAGATAACCGACAACTACTATTTAACCAGTCAACTAATCCTTGTAAAAAACCATTACAAATATGTTGCACGCAAATAATCGGGAGAGGAAAATCCGCTGGTAGTTGACTAAACAATTCTTGCAGAACTAAAGGCCCACCTGTAGAAGCCCCAACTGCTAATATTTTTGGGCTGGGGTGAGACTTAAAATAAATATGGTCAATATTTTTTGAGTTAAGATTATTGGCGGTAATAGGTAATTTCCGCTTTTTCTTAAATACCCTTACTCCTGAAAGGATTTTAACTTTATCAATTAGCTGCCGCCTAAGTAAATGATTATTTTCTGCTAATCCCGCCGAAGGCTTGGGAAAAATATCTACAGCCCCTGCTTCTAAAAGCTGAAAAACGCGATGAGTATCTTCTTCTTGGACAGAGACACTAATCACCAAAATCGGTTTAGGATAGAGTGTCATGACTTCGGAGGTAAACTCCAAACCATCCATGACAGGCATATGTAAATCTGTACAGATTACATCTGGGTTAACTTGAGGTATTTTTTCTAAACCCTCTAAACCAGTCCTAGCTTCTCCTACTACTTCAATTTCTGGGGATGAATTGAGAATTCGTTTTAGAATAGTTAGAGCAATTTGAGAGTCTTCAACCAATAAAACTTTAATAGACATTAATTATGATTAATTTTGAATAGATGATTAAACCAATCTTCCTAGTACTTCTAGCAGCACATCTTGGTTGAATTTTCCTTTAATAATATAAGCACTAGCACCAGCATCAGCACCCTTACGCTTATCTTGATCAGAAGCCAGGGTAGTGACTAAAACTATTGGTAATTCTGCATATTCCTGATGCTGACGGATTTTGGCAGTTAGGGAGAAGCCATCAAGGTTAGGCATTTCTACATCAGATAATACACCGTCAAAGTTACTACTTTTCAGTTTATTATAACCATCTAATCCATCTACTGCTACTACCACTTCATAACCAGCTTTTTCTAACAATCTCTGCTCTTGAGTGCGAACCAAGATAGAGTCTTCTACCAAGAGAATTTTTCGTTTTCTATCGTCTGCTTGTTGGTTTTTAGTCGGAACTGTAGATGAATTTTGCTGATTTGATGTCCTTAGTAAATCTAAGGGGTTAAGCATCATACAGACTTTCCCTGTACTGAGGATAGTTGCTCCGCTAACATTGCGTACCCGCTTTAACAATTGACTTTGGGGTTTCAGTACGACTTCTTGGGTATCTAAAAGTTTATCAACTAGAAATCCAGATACTTCTTCTCCTACTTGGAGGAAAATACAAGGCTGTGTATCACTTTTTAGTCGCTCAACTTGAGTATTAAAATTGAAAGCAGGAGATTTATCCAGTTCTAGTACTTCAGCCAGATCAGCAATAGGAATTACCTCACCATATAAGTCAACATTTTTCTGACCTCCCTTGGTAATAATTTGTTTTTGGGAGATAAGTAAAGTTCTCTGTAGAAACTCAATTGGTAAGGCATGAACAACGCCTTGAACTTCTAAGAGTAAAACATTAATAGTTGCTAGATTTGTACCTAGCTGTAGACGAAAAGTACACCCTTGTGAGGGAACTGATTCTACTTCAATGTCACCTCTGAGGCGTTCTACCTGGGTGCGTACTACATCTAAACCAATACCTCTACCAGAAATTTCTGTAATAAAACTACGAGTTGAAAAGCCAGCCACAAAAATTAAGCTATGAATCTGGCGAGGATTCATCGCTTCTAATTCTTCTTGTTGGTAAATTCCTCGTCTCAGAGCTGTTTGTTTAATCTTTTCAACATCTAAGCCTCGTCCATCATCGGTTATTTCAATGATAATGCTATTGCCTTTTTTATAGCCTTTTAACTGAATAGTAGCGACAGAAGGTTTACCCAGTTTTTCTCTTTCAGCAGTAGTCTCAATACCATGATCGATAGAGTTCCTAATTATGTGCATCAATGAGTCTTTAATCTCTTCAATAATGCGTTTATCTGCATTAGTTTCTCCTCCTTCGACAACTAACTCTACTTCCTTAGCCTGTTGTCTAGATAAATCCCTGACCATCCGGGGGAACAGCTTAAATAAGGTAGATAGGGGTAACAGGCGAAGAGTACGAATTCTATCTCCTAAGTCTTCAGCAATAGAGTCTAATTTTGTACTGTTTTCCTGAGTTAAGTTACTCAGGAATTCAATCATTTTTCCTAAGCGTTCTTCATAAGGATCGACCTGGGCTACAGTAGAAGAATTAGAGTAGCGTCTTTGACGGTGGAAAGCTTGTCTTTCCTCCCACAAATTGACCATTTCTCTAATTTCTGTAGCAGCCTGAGCAATACTAATTTTAGTAACAGTTAGTTCTTCTGCTTGCTTGACTAAAGCATCAAGGTGACGGGTAGAAACACGGATAGTCTCAATGCTGTCTGACTCACCAACTCCTAGGGAGAGGGGAGATTTTTCTGGAGTTGCAATTAGAGGAATTTCAGCCGGTAGAGAGGGGATATCTACTGATGGGGAGGCTAGTTGTTCTTGAGGCTGAGAAGTTACCGTAGATAACTGTTTCAGAACTTGAGTGGTATTAACTCCACTAGTTTGGCCTGTACCAGCTTCCCGTACCAACAAGCTGATAGAATCTAATCCTTGATAGAGGTTATCAAAAAGTTGTGGACTTAAGACTACTTCTTGTTTTTGAATTTGGCCTAAAGTTTCTTCTAAAGCGTGACTGAGGTTTTCTACCTGTTCTATTCCTGTGCTGCGGGAGTCCCCCTTCAGACTGTGTAATTCTCGCAGCAAGTCTTCTAAAACTGTTAAATCTTGGGGATGCTTTTCTAAATGGAGTAAACCAGTCCCTAATTTCTGTAAGCGTTCTTGACTAGTAACAAGATAAATATCCCGCAATTCCTGATCTTCGATTTGACTAATCTGAATTTGAGGAGTAGTATAACTTGGTATTAAAACAGTTTCTGGTTGTGGTGATTCAGAAATAGCAATCAGTAGCGGTTCTAAGACTTGATCTGTATCAACTCCACTGTCTTGACCAGAAAGAACCTCTTCTAGCAATAAATCAATGGCATTTAAAATCTGAGATAAGGGGGCAAATAACCGTTGATTTAAAATGGTTTCTTGGTTAATGACACTGGCAAAAACCTCTTCAAGTGCATGACTTAGAGTTTCTATATGTTCAATACCAACACTGCGGGAGTCTCCCTTCAGACTGTGGGCTTCTCTTTGTAGTTCTTCTAAAATAGATTCGTCATTGGGCTGGTCTTGTAGATGCAATAAACCAGCTTCTAGTTTTCGCAAATGCTCTTTACTGGTTTTGAGGTAAATATCCTGTAGAGCTTCATCTTCTATAAAACTGTTAGAGATTTGCTCAAGGTTGTTTTCAACCCTATTAAATTGCTGTTGTGAGTCAGATGTAGCTTTGAGTAACTTTTCTAAGACTTGATTGGTATCAACTTCACTAACTTGACCAATAACTGCTTGTTCTACTAGTAAATTAATAGTATTTAAGCCTTGGTAAAGATTGATACTTAAAGAGTCACTAAAAGATAATTCTTGATTTTTAATGCCGCGAAAAATCTCTTCAAAAGTATGACTGAGATTTTCTATAGTTTCAATACCAACACTGCGGGAGTCTCCTTTTAGACTGTGGGCTTCTCTTTGTAGTTCTTCTAAAATAGATTCGTCATTGGGCTGGTCTTGTAGATGCAATAGACCAGCCTCTAGTTTTCGCAAATGCTCTTTACTTGTCGCTAGATAAATATCTCGCAGTTCCTCATCTTCAATTGAGCTGATTGAACTAGTGTCAGCTGTCAGAATCTTTTTTTTTGGCTCAAACTCTTCCTGATGATTCTGTAACCGAGAAAGTAGCTCACTCAATAATTCGATAGTCTGAACTGTATCAACTCCTCTATTTTGACCAGTTACAGCTTCTTGAACCAGTAAATTAATAGCATTAATACCTTGAGAAATGCTGCCAACTATTTGCTCTGTTAGAACTATCGGCTTATCTTGAAGACAGCCAAAAATATCTTCAATTTGATTGCTAAGATCTTCTACATCTTCTATACCTAAGATGCGGGAATCTCCTCTAAGACTGTGAGCTTCCCATTGTAAATTTTCTAAGGCGCTTTCGTCATCAGGATGCTGTTGTAAGTGCAGCCAGCCCTCTTGCAGTTTTTCTAGCCGTTCTTCGCTAGAAAATTTATACAGGTTCCGCAGTTCTTCATCTTCTATCATCATGGTATTAAAACTTTAGATTTTAATTTTTCACCCTTAACTACTCAGTTAAACTACACCATCTGTTCAAGACTACGGGCGGCTTGGTTTAATTGATCAGTAGTTAAGTGGGTTTGACTAATACCTGCAGCAGTTTCTTTAGAACCATTGTTAATGGTTTCCATTGCTTGGACAATTTGTTGCATAGCATCTACTTGCTGCTTCAGATTGAGAGATATTTGTTGATTATTAACCACCACTTGCTGAAAAGATTCAGCAACTTCGGCAAAAGCTTGTTCTGTATGTTTAGCAATTTCTACCCCTGACTTAACGGTTTTAGTACCTGCTTCTGTCACTTTTACGGTTGAACTAACTGCTTTCTGAATCTCCGAGACTAGGGACTTAATATTTTCGGCAGAAGCTTGACTTTGATCAGACAGTTTGCGAATCTCATCAGCAACTAAGGAAAAGCCCTTGCCATGCTCCCCAGCGTTGGCAGCTTCTACGGAAGAGTTAATAGCTAACATGTTAGTCTGGTTAGCTAACTCAGCCACAAATTCAGAGATGCTATTAATTTGACTAGCTTGTTGGTTGAGGTAGGAAATCTGTTGGGTAATTGCTTCTACTTCTTGTTCTAAGGTGAACATACCTGCTAGGCTTTCTTTGACAGCTCTAGTTCCTCTCTCTGCCAGTTCCATGGCTTGTTGTGCTGCTTGAACAGAGACTTGAGCTTGTTCTGCTGAATTGCGACAGGAAGCTTCTAATTCGTCAATGGTAACGGTAGTTTCACTGACAGAAGCAGCTTGCTCACTGGTAATACGTTCCTGTTGTCCAATAGTAGCGGCAATCTCACTAGAAGAACTAGCTAAGGTCTGAACTGTTCTTTTTAATCTTGCCTGAAGATGGCGAGAAATTTGCCACATAACTACCAAGATAACTAGATTGGCGATGAAAAGAATGATAGCTACATTTTTAGAATTTCTGACATGGGCTTTGGAAAATTCCTCAGCAGCAGATACAGCAGCATTAGTGATATCCCAAAAGTTTTCACTGGCTTGAAAAAGATTATCTTGGGAATTTGAATTACTCCTAAATTCTTTCAGGGCAGTTTTTAACCCTTCCCAGCCTTGGGCAACATCTTGCATTTTAGACTGAAAATTTTCATCTTTTACCTTAACTAGTTGAAGTCCCTCATCTCCATTAACTAATCCCTCAATTATTTTGTCTAAGGTAGAAATTATCTCCTGGTTATCTTCTTGGGCAAATTCTAGTTTCACTGACCTTTGGCTATTACCCCTAACGATACCAGCGTAGTTAACAATCCGACCGTCATTAGTCATACCGTTGATTTGACTATAAATTGCACCGAGATTAAAAATAGCAAATAAGAATAGTACGATGACAGAAATGCGTAGTTGATTAATTACGTTGTTCATGCAAATAATAGTCCTCTATTTAAATAAGATAATTAACGGGCTGTAATGAAGAGGTAAAAGATTAACTCATCTTGTCTGATTATCCCTAGGCTTTCACCTCTTCGCTGTTGGTTTAAACCATTTGATCAAGAGTGACAGCAGCTTCCTTAAGTTGCCCTGTACCTACCTTGGTTTGAGCAATACCACTAACAGTTTCTTTAGAACCCTTAGCAATAGCATCCATTGCTAAAACAACCTGTTGCATGGCATCTACTTGCTGTTTAAGGTTAAGAGAAATTTGTTGGTTATTAACCACCACTGTATTAACAGCGTCCGTTACTCCAGAAAAAGCTTGGTCAGTTCTGCGAGCAATTTGTACCCCTGACTTCACAGTTTTCGTACCTTCTTCTGTTACCATCACCGTCGAGTTAATTGCCTTTTGAATCTCAGAAACCAAGACATTAATCTTGTCGGCTGATTTTTGACTTTGTTCAGACAGCTTACGAACCTCATTAGCGACTACGGCAAAACCTTTACCATGTTCTCCAGCACGGACAGCTTCTACCGAGGAATTGAGAGCTAACATATTAGTCTGGTTAGCAAAGTCAGAAACCAGTTCAGAAATACCAGCAATTTGATCAGCTTGTTGACTGAGAAAAACAATTTGCTCAGCGATCGCTTCGACTTTCTTTTCCAGGGTGAACATACCCTCTAAAGTTTCCCCTACTGCGTGGGTTCCTCCTTGGGCTAACTCTAGAGCTTTCTGTGCTGACATAACCGCTGCACGAGCTTGTTCAGAAGATTGTCGGCAAGAAACTTCCAACTCATCCATCGTGGTAGTAGTTTCATTAACAGAGGTAGCTTGTTGGCCGGCGATGCGTTCCTGTTGTTCCAGGGTAGAGAAAATCTGTTGACTAGAAGAAGAGATGTTAGTAACTAGTTGCTTAATTAAATCGACAATTTGCCGTCCTCGGAAAATTCCCAGGGGTAGTACCGTGGCGAGAGAGATGAGGATAATCAAACTAGCAACTAGTTTAAAAGAATTAACCGAAGTAAAAACACTACTTTCGGGAACTTCTTCAAGAATAAATAATGATTCATCCTGGTCTGGGTTAGGGGTAAATTTATAATAGGCAAGGAGACTGCTACCTATATCAATTACTCCCTCTTCACCACTTAAAACCTGCTCAGCAATCTTTTCAGAATAATCTTTACCGATTGTTTCTTCTTTCCCTAAATCAAATCCCCACTCTTTCTCTTCATTGGGATGGGAAAGATAGTAGCCATCTTGATTAGTAATAAACCGGAGTTGTCCTTTTCTATCTCTCTCTATGGCTTCTTCGGGCTGTTCTTGGAAAAGGTCAAGGAATTGATCGGCAAAAATATTACTAACTAAAATTCCTCTTTTTTGACCATTAGGATCGACAACTGGTGTTGCATAGTGAATTTCTGGTTGATAAGGTTCTAAAACCTTACCTTCTTCCTGTTCTAGAGCCACGGATGAGATGTAGATCTCTTCAGAAGATAGCTTAATTGTCTCGGAAAAATATGCTCTTCCGGACTTATCTTGCAGTTTAGCTTGGGGAACAACAATGATTTTACTCCGATCAGAGTTGTCCTTTTCTACTCGCAATATTTCCTGACCATTTTCGTCAATATAGCGGAACTTCTGATAATCCTCCTTGGCTTTGAGCATAGCAATAAAAGAATTTTCCAGGCGTTTTAGCCATGCTTCGTAGGAAGAACCATCCTCTTTATCTTGACCCCCACTAACTTTAGCTCGCATTAAACCCTGAACTTCAGGACTATTGCTTAAAAATGATATGTCTGTTCTCGCACCTTTTAAAAACTCTCTGATTTCTGCGGCTTCTCCTTCTACTTCTTCTGCCAATTCCTTTTCAGCTATTTCTCCGAGAGTTCCAGTAGAAGAAATAATACTATATCCTCCCACCAGGGAGACGGGAACAACTGCACTGATCACTAGCAGCAGCAAGAGTTGATTCTGAATTTTCTTGAAAAAATCTGCAAACATGCTCACTTCTCTATCTAATTAGTTGTTGTTGGCTCAAAATTATTAAAAATAATTACTTCGATTAGAGGTAATTATTAGACTCATTGATAAATATTTTCAGCCTTAACTGCGAGTAGATTTTTTAGAGACGACTAACCGTCTCTAGCTCACTGCACAATCCTGAAAGAGAAAATAATTAGTCGAACCTATTTAGTTAAGGGGTAGAAACCGCAGCTGATCTGAAGAGTCGCTTAGTCAGTAATACTAACGTATACTTTGTATTACTGACTTACCTCTACATACTATTGAATTGAAACCAGATCAGCAATCGACTTAATCCAACTTAAATAACTATGAAAAAATAAAATAAATCATTTGCTAGAGTGACTTAATAGTCCTCTTGACATTGAAATAATTTTTACTTTAGCTTGGAGCAGGTTGGCAAAAATAAAAGAACCAAATTGTCAATTAATTATTCAATATTCAATTATTCTCGGACAGAAAATATTTTTAAGAATTGACAAATAAATTGCTTAATAAATACACCCAATCTTAATATTGTTAGCCATGACACCAACAATACTAGCTCAAGAAATAGACAGAATAGGTAAGTATGAAGCAGGAGAACTGACTATCTGCAATCATGGATTAGTTTGGAACCTTCAGCTTCATGATGGTAAGTTACTTTATGCTAAAGATGACTTACATCCTGTCAGGCGTTTAACGAGAGCTTTAAAACAACATTGTTCTAACTGGGATTGGACTATTCAGTCTCGCCAATCAGCAGAAAATCAACCTTGGGAATATCACTTACTCGATCAAGGAATTAGTGAAAAGCAACTGAGCCTGATCCGAGCCAAATTAGTAATTCGCAGCATTCTCGAAGAATGTTTGTTTGAACTAAGTAGCTATACAGAATTTAACAGTGACTGGAAACCTGGTTCTAAAGAGATATCTAGTCTCTACCGAACTGTTGCTTTATCTTCTTGGGAAATACAAACAGTTTTTAATAAAGCTATGAAGATACAGGAAGAATGGCAAAAGGCGGGTTTGAGTGATTTTAACCCAACTCTCGCACCAATTTTGAAGCAGGAGATAGATTCTCAAACACTCCCAGTTACGGATAACTATCTTAGAGGCCAGTTTACCATTTGGGATATAGCCTGGGAGCAGGAAAAATCAGTAATAGAAGTGGCTCGTTCTTTAATGCCTTTACTAGAAAAAGGTATTTTACAATTCCAAAAAATTCCCGATTTACCAGTACCTACGGTTAAACAGTCAGCTACTGTTGTACAACAAACACCATCAGAAAATAAAGCAATTAAATCTGACCAGAAACAACATTTAATTGCCTGTATAGATGATAGCCCTGTTTTGGCTCATACCTTACAAAAAATTCTTAAACCAGCTGGCTATGGAGTCTTAAGCATTCCTGAACCGATGCGAGGTTTTTCCCAACTGATTGAGAACAAACCAGATTTAATCTTACTAGACTTGCTCTTACCCAATGCAGATGGTTATAGCATCTGTAAATTCTTACGAGACACCCCTGCCTTTAAAAAGACACCAATTATTATTCTGACAGCTCGCAATAACCAAATTAACCGTCTTCATGCCAAGCTAGTCGGTGCTACTGGATTTTTAGGCAAGCCACCCCAGTCAGAAGAATTACTACAAATGCTTCGGACGTATCTTGGGAAGTAAGTTGAGAGAGTGATGGGGTGATGGGGTGATGCGTCTGCTATTTTGACTCCTCATTCCCCATCCTTTCAATCAAATAACCTGGTCAATAATCAGCCCCCCTTGAACAAATATTTTAGGTAAGTCTAAAATATTCATCGTTGCTCGTTGGTAAGGGGCTATTCCTTGTATATATTCTTGATTAATATAATTGCTGGTACTAGATAAAGACTTTATTTCTTGCGGATTAACCATAAACATGGTGTCGTAAACTTCCTCTACTACTACACCTGCAACTATTCCTTCAACTTCTACAACCATAACTTTAGGTTCACGAGAAATATCGATTAGTGGTAGATTCAAAAAACTTCTAATATCAACTAAGGTAAGAATCTCTCCTCGCAAATTGATATTGCCGACAATGTGGCTAGGACAGCAGGGAACTGGAGTTACCTTACTAATATTAGTGAACTCTTGCACTATTCCCAAATCGATACCAAAGAAACCATCATTTAAGGCAATCACAGCCAATGGCATTAAGTCAGTCAAATCAGGTTTTTCTACGGTTCGCCGGAGGTTGTCTGCTCTTTGCCGCAAAATTGTTCTTTCTTCTGAAGTGGCATTGGGAAATAATCTCAAAGCTTGATTATCTTTTCCTTGTACTGCGATTGAGGAAGTTTCTACAGACATAAACTCTTGTATTGCCTGGTAGCTAGACCAGTTTTCTAGCTCGTTAATAATCAAGGTATTTCTTTCATCTTTGACAAAACCAGCAATTATTTCCTTGTGCTGGACTTCTGCTAATTCTTCACTGGCAATTTGTTGGTAATTAATTTCTTCTGGGGATAGACTTTTAACACCATGAACTCCATTAATGATTAAGCCAATTTGACCTTGTTTACCTTTAATAATCACAATACTATCTGTCAGACGATAACCTAAAAATTGCTGACCTTGCTTAGTTGTAATGTCGATAATTGGGAGAATTTCACCACGAAGATTAACTGTGCCAATCATACCAGCTGGCGCTCCCGGAAGAGGTTCTAATTCTGGTATGGAAAAAACTTCTCCCACATTAGCCGTGTTGATAGCGTAGAATTTATCCTTTAAGCTGAAAAGCACATAGTTTTGTTCTGTCATTTTTACTCCTCACTCACTTTTAAGCTTTCTTCTAGTTGGGAAATTAGTTGAGCAGCAGTCAAATTTCCTAATCTAGGTATTGTTGTATCAGGAGGTAGTTGCTTAAGTAGATTCAGAGACACCTGTTGCATCTTTAAATAGCTGCCCTCCGCAGCCGTCTGATTAATTAATCCTGAAAACTGCTCTGCTAAATTATGGTTGTACTCATTAGTTAAAGATTGGGCAGATTTTTTGACTAAACTATCATTTGCCAAGCGTTGGTAGATAAGAGATTCAGTAAATATTTGAGTTTGGAAATGGTTTAAGTTATGACCATACAGTTCAGCATGACCAGTGAGAAAATATCCCCCAGGCTGGAGAGCATGATAGAATTTCTCCATCACCTTATCTACTGACTTCTGGTCAAAATAGATAAAGACGTTACGACAAAGAATTAAGTCCATCTCCCTTAGTTGAAAATCGGG
This sequence comes from Coleofasciculaceae cyanobacterium, assembly GCA_049683475.1. Lineage (GTDB taxonomy): Bacteria > Cyanobacteriota > Cyanobacteriia > Cyanobacteriales > Coleofasciculaceae > JBAUJE01. The sequence goes on from JBAUJE010000408.1 coordinate 16,580, forward strand.
ATGGAGGAATGAATCTTTGACTAAGTTTAGATTTTGAAACTTAGTCATTTCCTTTATTTTCTGGTCAATATGATACTGATTGTTGACTAATTGGAAATATTGTTCTTTAGTTTTTTCTTTGATGTTTCTAAAAGACCAGGGACTGTAAATTCCTGTTTTAGCTTTTTGTAGGGCAGCTTGATTAATATCTACACCCAAAAGAGTTAAATCCCATGCTTCTAAGTCAGCAATTAACTCTTTGATAAGAATAGCAATAGAATATATTTCTTCTCCGCTAGAGCAACCAGCACTACAAATACGAATAGTTTTTTTATCTTGTTGACGTTTAATTATTTCCGGAAGCAGGTAAGATCGTAATAAATTGAATTGCCCCTTGTCTCGGAAAAAGTAACTCTCTACATTAGTGATTAAGATAGCAAATTCTAGCCATTCTTGATGACTTTTTTTGTTCATAGATGCTAAAATCTGATAATAATCTTTTGGATCAGATAAACCAAGATTTTTCATCCTCAAAAATATTTTTTCTTTTAAGTAATACTGATCACGATCCCTAATTTCTAAACCAAGATAGCTAACAATTAACTCGACAAAACGTTGTTGTAACACTGAACTCAAGGAGTATTTATCTGGCACTTTACTCTCCTAGTTATTCCAAGATCAGTTTTTGTAAGTACTGCTAAATTCTTAATTGCAAAGTTTTTGTAATGCGACCATTTTTGTCGTTACTTGCACCCTAGTTAAGCGGTATGACGGCTTATCCCGTTAGTTAGCCTAATATTTATTCCCCAGGTATTCTGGGACAATTGGGATGCTCCCCATGTAGTGACTCAAAGCAACCAATTTGATAGGTTAGCAGATGCAAGCCAACATTATGGCTTTTGGCTCAGTTTTATTCAAGGTAGATACTAGCCAAAAGTCTCAAACATTAATTTCTGCTATAGCGCCCAATAAAATCGCTACCTACTTAGTCTCTAAAGAACTTCCCACCTTTATGGAATAGAAAGCCAATAGACAAAGTATGTTGAGATAACGATACTTACCCCACGACTCACTTCTACACACTCTTACAGAATAGTTGGTGATTGGGAGTTAACTAAACCTCTCAATTATAGCTTTGACGAGAATATTGCCAAGATAATTCTATTTTTTTTATTTTAATGTAGTTTTTATGACTCAAATGGGGATTACTAAGAATAAGTCCTCAAGAATCGAGTCTCCATCAGTTTGTAGATATGACCTATAGCCTGAGAATTGCTGATATTCCCACCAGTGAACGTCCTCGTGAACGATTACTAGCTTTAGGAGCAAAAAACCTAGCCACAGCAGAACTAATTGCCATCTTACTGGGTACTGGTCAAGGTAAAGGAAAGCTCTCAGCTATTGGTTTGGGACAACACATTTTACAGGAGTTAAGCCAAAACCAGCGTGACTCAATGGAGGTATTGCGAGACACTACTGTCCCAGAATTAATGAAAATTCACGGCGTGGGACTTGCCAAAGCAACTACTATTTTAGCAGCCGTTGAACTGGGAAAACGAGCATTCCAAACTCGACCAACAGAACGTACAGTAATTGATAGTCCCGATGCTGCTGCTGCATCCCTCTCCCACGATTTAATGTGGCAAAACCAAGAAAGATTTGCTGTACTGCTGTTGGATGTGAAAAATCGTTTGCTAGGTACTAAAGTAATTACCATAGGCACGGCAACGGAGACACTAGCTCATCCTAGAGATATATTTAGAGAAGTGCTGCGTCAGGGAGCAACACGAGTGATTATTGCTCACAATCATCCCACTGGTAATGTTGAACCTAGTAACCAAGATATTTCCCTCACAGAACAGCTGTTGCAAGGAGCTCAATTCCTTGGTATTCCTCTGTTAGATCACCTGATTTTGGGGGATGGAAATCACCTAAGTTTGCATCAGACTACTAACTTATGGGATGACTATCCTCAGGACATTTAAAGCTCAATAGCGGAGTTAAGCAAGTGAAGCAACAACTAGCATTTCTTGGACTAGGTGTAATGGGTGGCCCCATGACGGCTAATCTTTCTCGCAAGGGTTTCCCTGTCAAAGCCTGGAACCGCACCCCCAACCGTCCAGGAATAGAAATTGCCTCTCAAGCAGGAGCAACTATAGTATCAACAATTGAAGAAGCTGTTAAATCAGCAGATATTATTTTTTCTTGCCTAGGAGATGTCCCCGACGTTGAAGAAGTTATGCTTGGTGCCGAGGGAGTTGCTAAGTATGCCAAACCAGGTGCCTTAGTAGTAGATATGACGACCATTGGTAGGGAAGCTGCTTGTAGAATCGGAGCAGAACTAAAAAAACATAACCTCCGCTTTCTCGATGCACCTGTTTCTGGTGGAGATATCGGTGCTCAAAAAGGTACTCTCACTATTATGGTCGGAGGTAAGCCAGGAGATTTTGCCGAATGTGAACCTATCTTGGCAGCAATGGGTCAAAATATTCGCCTCTGTGGTTCAGTTGGTAGCGGTCAAGGGGTAAAAATGTGCAACCAAATATTATGCTCTCTCCACATGGTTGGTCTTTGTGAAGCAATAAAACTGGCACAGCAACAGGGAATCGACCCTAATTTAATTATAGAAGTGTGCAGTACTGGCGCTGCTGGTTCTTGGGCACTGGCTAATTTAGGTCCCAAAATTGCTCAATCTGATTTTGCACCCGCTTTCATGATTAAACACATCCTCAAAGATTTGAGGCTAGTGCAGGAAACTCTTCAAGCTGCTGGTACAAATCTAGAGGGAGTTGAACTAGCTGAACGCTTATTTAAAGTAGTCAATGAGTTGGATGAAGGTAAAGGAGGAGAACAAGGAACCCAGGCCATGATCCGTGCTTACGAGTGATAGGCATTCTGGCACCATTTTATGCTAGCCTTGTAGTCCATCGGGCGATTAGCACAGTGGTTAGCGCGCTTCCTTCACACGGAAGAGGTCACTGGTTCGAGTCCAGTATCGCCCATTTTGCCAATTGAAGCATGACAACAGGAAACAATACTCTCAAATCCCCGAACTTTGCCTTTTTAGAAGGGAAGTTCCCCTTTGACAAATGGCTACAATCTATGCATTAGGCAACCTGGAGACAAATCCATCTACATTGATTATACTGTATGTACGTTCACTTGAACGGACATTATGAAAGCAGTCAGCCATTATTTTTTTGCTTGAGGGCATACTCCCGAAACCTCTCTAAATCAGCTTGGGTAGTAGACTCAACGATTCTGCCCAAAAACAAGTTATCCATCAACTTACCAAGAATACCGGGAATAGCATAAGCAAAAGTCAACTTAACAATACTGCTGCCATGACGATCATAAAAGCGAATTGCACCTCGATTAGGTAAGCCATCCACTGATTCCCATTGAATAATTTGCTGTGGTATTACCTTGAGAATGCGAGATAACCAGCTAAACTCAAAACCTCCGCTAGCAAGTTTCCAGCGGGATAAGTCGGGATTGTCCTCTAAAATTTTGACTGAGTCAATCCACTTCATCCAACGGGGCATTTGCTCTAAATCAGACCAGAGATCCCAGACTAATTCGATGGGAACCTCTACCTCTACCTGCACAGTATGCTCTAGCCAATCAGACATAGTAATGGAAAAATAGGGATGGGGGATTGCTCAGTGTGTACTTAGCTTTTATTAGACCAAGACAAGTTCAAGCAGCTTTCACGGGAGAACGCTCTAGCAGTTTATCGGCATTCTCTAGGATTACCTTAGCAGCACGACGCCCCGATATAGTTGCTCCTTCCATACTATCGATGTAGTCTTGCTGGGTATAGCTACCAGATAAGAAAAAGTTACTCACAGGTGTCTTTTGCTCAGGACGATAGGAGTCCATACCTGGTGCTTCCCGATAGAGAGACTGTGCCAGCTTAACGACGCTGTACCAGGTCATATTTAATTCTTTAGCAGAGGGGAAGAGTTCCTGAACTTGTTGTAATACATGTTGGGCGATCGCTTCATTATTTTGCCGAATGAAAGGATCTCCTGGAGTGAGTACCAATTGTAACAATGAACCTTGACCTTCCCTGTAGTAGTCAGCAGGACTGGTTAAAGCCAAATCAGCAAAGCAGGAGAAGTCGGCATCGGGAGTATATAACAGATTATCTATTCCCACTGCTTGTTGTAACTGTTGACGCTTCTCTCGGTCGTGTAACTCTGTAACCCAACCATCAAATCTCAGCTGCACTGTTGCCACAGGTACAGCATCTAGCCGGTAAATATTATCAAACTCCGACCACTTACGCCATGCCTCTGGTAAAAGACGCTGAGTACCGGGAACATCACCGGCACAAACATAGGCATCAGCAGTGATAGTTTCTTCGGTTTCTCCCTTAGCAATAATTAAACCAGTGACTTTGGTTTCGACCCCAGTCTCACTGTAGAGAATTTCCCGCACTCGCCGCCTGGTATGAATTTTTGCCCCTCGTGCTTCTAGGTAATCAATGATTGGCTTATGTAGATACTCAGAGGGGGAACCTTCTAGCATCCGCAGTACCGAGGCTTCTGAGCGTACCGCAAAAAACTGAAAAATGGTCAACATGCACCGGGCAGAAATCTCCTCAGTGTCGATAAAACCGAGGGCATAGGCAATGGGGTTCCACATCCGCTTGAGACTACCGTTATTACCTCCGTGGGAGCGGAACCAGTCAGCAAAGCTGATCTTATCCAGTTCGCGAATAGTTTTCATTGCCCCGTCAAAGTCTATTAAACCGCGCACGATAGGACTAGTGGCGAGGGCAAGGGAGTTTTGCAGCTTATCCTGTAAAGATAGCTGGGATGTAGTGAAAAAAGCTTTTAGACCGTTAAAGGGGGCACCAGTGATGAAGCGAAAATCTAGTTCCCCAGTGTGTCCGTCTTTATTAATAAAAGTATGGGTATGTTCTTTCAAACGCAGGTTTTCAATTGCCCCTACTTTCTTCATAAGATTGAATAGCTGATAATAGCAGCCAAAGAAAACATGCAATCCCATTTCTAGATGATTGCCCTCAGCATCTACCCAGCTACCAACCTTTCCGCCGACAAAGGGACGGGATTCAAAAATCTCTACTTCATACCCTGCATCAACTAACTCAACTGCGGTCGCCATCCCAGCTAGTCCCGCCCCAACAATTGCAACGCGCATTTAGCCTTTCCAACTTGTTTCCTTCACATATTTTAATATGATTGCGCCTAGGAGCGCAGTTTTTAGCAATTTACTAATTGAAGTTGAGGACAATAAGGAGATAGAATTCAGAATCAAGTGGATAGGGATTCAGCTCCAATGGCTTCGGGCCATACTTACAGAAGTCTTCAACAAAACCACAGTTACTCCTTCCTGACTCGCGGACTCTTTTATCCTGACTTCCAGACGAGGGTTCGTTGACTAAAAATTAATCTCTGGCATCAACTGAAGCATCCCTAACCCTAACTCCTTGGCTGAGATGGCTTGGGCTTCAAATAAAGCCATCATGTCACGGGGTTGAGGATTCCCCGCAGATGCTCCTGTCAACCCCCTAGCAATAATCAAACCGCAATAGCCCTTAAGTTTTTTGCAGCGTTGCTCCCACTTTCTACGTGCGGCAATATGGGTGGGGTCAGCTTCGGGAAATTCTCCAAATAAATATAAACTACTATTTTGAGTCTGGAGAATTCCTAAATCGTAGCCTTGACCCTCTGAGGGGTCTTCTCCTGGATTAAAACAAATCCCTCTAAGACCTCCCGCTGTCTGGATTTGTTCAATCAGGGCTTTTGCTTTAGGACGGGTGGTTTGAATCAAAATAACGGGCATGCCCTCCCCTGCTTTCTGAACATTCATCGATTGATAGCAGTTCACTCCAGAGCGCAACTTTTCCACACTGTCCCAAGGGATCATACCTAAACTAAGGAAAGCATCCTTTGGCACCAAGTCGTCCCTTAATGGCACTGCCAACTCTGCTTCTTCTAATTCATCATAGTCATCATCATCTTCTTCTTCTAACTCGACTAACTCGAGCAACTCTGATGACAATTCTGGCAAAGTAGCAACTTTTGCTGAAGCCGTAGGTTTTAACTCAGCTTCTAAAGGTACGGGGATACGGAAACTTTTGCTAATGGCGGGGAATCTCTTACGAGTTAACTTCTGGTATGAAGCTCGCAGAAAGCGAAGCAGTGCTTCTAGGGCTACATAGAGAGCGATCGCTTCTTCTTCATAGAGAAATAATCGCATTCCTTCAAAGGGATGCACTGCTCCAAAGCTAGGAATAATTTCTGAAATCGGTAAGTTAGCTAAATCAGCTGTACCAAATGGATCTTCTTCGAGGTCTTCTTCAGCTCTACCAAAGGTTAAAAACAAACAATCTTGCTCTAAAAAGGCTTGTTCCATGGCCTCAAAGGAATCTTGACCAACTACCGAGGTCCGAAACCTTTTGAGAGAATCGAGGGAACGATAGAGAATTATTCCATACTCACCACCTTGAATACCCATCAGACAAATGTAGAAGCTACCAATATCCCAGCGGTTTAGTTCAATTGAGAGCAGATGCTGGTCAGAAATCACTTCCCAAGGTGCGTACTTCCATGTTTCGTAAGCTTTTTCTAGCAGTAGATCTGCGTAGCGGGGAGGCAGTTTAGGCTGTTTAGTTCTAGCAATTTCCTCAAAAGAGCGGAACAATTCATCAATCAAGGGCAACTGAGTAGAATAATCAATGGCAATGTCTAGCTCTTGCAGGACTCCTCGCAAAAAGAACTGAATTTCTCTGTCTCGCACTACAATCTTGGCTGGTCTAGCTGGTCTGGCAGGACTTTGGGGATGCTCCATTGCCCGCAACAATGTACGCACAATCGCTTCTGGTCCCATATCTGGGGAGACAACATCCATTGCTCGCACGATTCCCTCTGAACCATCGACCCAAATAACACATTCGCTCTCACCCTTGGCACTAGATTCTAAACTTTCTGTCAAAGCCGACAAAGGACGGCGAACCCCTTCCCAGACACTAGAATTCTGTTGCAGTTTTTTGAGCCGACGACGAGTAGTTTGATTCAGACCAGACATAGGGTAGCTTGCCTTGAGTGCAAAAATTTTGACTAGAAGGAGCCAGGTGCAAGTGGATACTTTTATTAAACCGTAATATATATGTTGACAAGCCAGTTCACTGCCAACAGATAATGCCGATAAACTTGATACTGTGGAGTAGAAAACTAAAGTTGTCTATGTCTTTATAGACTAGCAATTAGGAGAAATAAATTTAGCTATGACACAAGCAACTCAACCACAACAAAAAGGCATTCAATTGACCGAAGCTGCTCTCAAGCATGTTTTAGCATTGCGGGAAAGTCAAGGTAAAGAACTGTACCTAAGGGTTGGCGTTCGCCAAGGGGGATGTTCTGGAATGTCTTACATGATGGACTTTGAAGAGCCTAGCCAGGTTAGGGAGGATGACAAAGTCTTTGATTATGATGGCTTCAAAATCGTCTGTGATCCCAAGAGCATACTTTATCTATACGGTTTAGTGTTGGATTACAGCAATGCCATGATTGGTGGTGGCTTCCAGTTCACTAACCCCAACGCAGCTCAAAGCTGTGGTTGTGGCAAGTCCTTTGGTGTCTGAGCTACACCTTTCTTTTCTGTAGAAGACGTAAGCTGGTGAGGTGGTGAATTCATAAAGTGGAGAGATAGTAAGTACTCCTCTATCTCTCCATCTCCCCATCTCTTCTTAATCTACTCATTACCTCTCCTGTGAGAATCTATGACAGAATCTGTTACCTCTCTTTTCGAGACTGGTCTAGAACGTTATAAAGCTGGTGAAGATGCCAAAACACTAATTCCAGTTTTTCAAGAAGTATGCGAACGTACTCCTAAAAATGCTATGGCTTGGAGCTGCTTGGCATGGTTATATTTACTTGACAATCAAGCTAGCAAAGGACATAAGGCTGCTCTCAAAGGTGTCAAGTTAAATCAAAATGCTCCACAAAGTAGAGTGAATCTTGCTCTGGCTATGCTCGAAGTTGGTAAAACGGGTGTGAGACAACATATAGAAGTTGTTCAGGAGCAGATAGAAGCTAACCCAGAGATACGAAGTGAGTTATCAGAGAGTATCGAAGACGGACTCAACCGAAAACCAGGCTGGAAGAGCCTAAACCGTATCAAGAGCTGGTTATTTTAAAACTCAGGGGTGTCAACAATTTCTCAACCCAATTAAAACGTTCGGCAGTTATTCTCCGCCCATGTTTTTTGGTTCTCGATAAACTAAAGGTAATTGGTTGGGTTAAAAACCAGTAACCAAAAGACTAACAACTAATTACCCATGAGCAAAACAATGCTGGTTGGTCTCAAAGCAGACCAGTTCCGTCACCGTTTGGATTTGGAAGCTACTAATGCCCTCAAACAGTTGCCCGGGCTAGATTTAGTTGTGCGAAATCTACTTGGCTCGGTAGCGGAAAAGTTTTTTTACTTAAACAATATTGCTGCTAGTGTCTTAGTCGGTAAAAATCAGCTACCCCATCTCCATCAACTTCTTCTAGACGCTTGCAAAACCCTTGATTTGGAAGCCCCACAGCTCTATGTACAGCAAAATCCGGTTCCCAATGCCTATACGTTTGCCATGCGTAGCAAACAGCCTTTCATCGTTTTGCATACTTCCTTGATAGATATGCTAACGCCAGAGGAGATTCAGGCGGTTATTGCTCACGAACTGGGTCACCTTAAGTGTGAGCATGGGGTTTACTTAACGCCTCTCAACATCATTATTTTGGCTGCTAGTCTCATCCCCAACTGGGGAGTAGTAGTAGCCCAAAACTTACAGGAACAATTGATGGAGTGGTTGCGGTGTGCTGAATTTAGCTGTGATCGAGCTGCGCTACTGGCAACTCAAGAACCTCAAGTGGTTATGTCAGTACTTATGAAGCTTGCTGGCGGTTCTCCCACACTAGCACCACAACTAAACTTAGATGCCTTTATCGCTCAAGCTAGGGCTTATGATGCGATCAGTGAGAGTGAGTTCGGTGAGCTACTCAAGTCAGCCCAGACTGCTCAGTTAAGCCATCCAGTGCCAGTACTACGGGCACGAGAAATTGACCGTTGGGCTAGTTCCCAAGATTATCACTCTTTGTTGCAGCAGCAACAAAATAGAAGCTATAATAGCGAGGATGCCACCAAGGGCGGATGGCGGAATTGGTAGACGCACCACACTCAAAATGTGGCGACCATTGGTCGTGAGAGTTCGAGTCTCTCTCCGCCCACTCTAGTGTAGTCAGGAGACAACACTTATGGTAGAGAGAATGAAGCGGTGGGAATCTCCCCGCCGCCAAGGGAGAAATGATAAAGGCAAAGGTAGTTCTGCTAGGGGCAGACAACTAAAAAAAAGAAACCAGATGTTGCGCCAAAAGCTTAAAGCTGCTACCGCCCAAGCAGAAAATCAAAACAAGAATGAAGGGAAGAGAGCCAATTTCTCTTCTCTTTTTTTTGAGGCTACAGCGAAAAATTAAAAACCAGGATACTCTGACTATTTTGAACAAGGCTTACTAGGTATTTACTACCGTAGATGAATTCCTAAGCATAATGTTGATCATGCTTAAATGAGTGTGCAAGTGATAGACCATTGCTCCTATACGCCGAATATAGTAAGCAAGCTTATCATCTATGTCGGCTATTTCTAGTTGCTCACCCGATTCCTGCTCTTGATTCCTTTTAGCCACATACTCATTATATTCTCTAATTAAGCTAAAGATACTGTTATTACCATTCTCGATCATATAGACAATGTACTCATCTCTTAGCAAATTTTGCAGAGGAAGTTGAGTGATTATTTTTTTGAGCTTTTCTTCGTTTATAGGAGCAAGATAAGTCCTTTCTAAGGGTTTATTTTTAACTTGACTAAGTAAATCTACCTCAGTACAAACTAGCTTGTCTGACCTACGTAGCTTGAGAAGCATGTCATCTAACTCTAGAGCTAGAGAAGATAATAGTAAATTTTCCTCTGTTTTTCCTAAATTTTTGGGCATGTTAATTTTTCTTTGAGCAACTGTTTGCTGAAACATCTGAGTTAATTCCTTCATGACTGTTACAAATTTTTTAGATTTTTGTCTTTTGTTTACTCAGTGACTAGCGAATACCTATCTGAAAGATTTGATTTTTAACTGCCAGGTTAATCCTACTCTCCTTGTAAACTAGCAATAAGTGCTTCCCTCTTTTCAACCTCAAAAACTAACATAATATGGAATAACTGAGAGGATTATCATTGCTAGCACACACCTAATTTGAAGTTGAACTATTTTTTGTTGTTATACCAGTGTATAACGCGTATTACACTATACGCATCCTATTTCAATTAGCTCAAATCAGCAACTCAGGTTATACGAACTTTATTAAGACTTTAAAAAGTGGTGATGAATCTCTTAGTCCTAGTAAGCTAGACGACGTTTAACAATCCTTGGCTGTGGGAGCAATTAGTAAGCAAAGGCACATTTAACTAGTAAAGTATGCAAGTTTGGTAAAAATGCCTGAACCCTCTCCCAATCTCCTAATCCCACTCGATTCCAATTGGCTCTCTTGAAGGTGTGAGCATAATTAATGGTCACACAATCAAATAGGGACGTGGAAATTACGTCCCTATCATCTTCTCCTCGCTTATAGCTCTGAGTATTTAGTTAACCAGACCAAGATTTAGGCTCTAGAATCAGGTGATTTAAAAAGTGATGAGGCTTGAAAACCATTTTTAAGGGGTAACTTGCCAAACGCGGATTTTCCGGTCAAACCCCCCAGTAGCCAGGAAGCGTCCATCTCTACTAAAGGCAACTGATTGAACCCAGTCCCCATGTTCTTTAAGTACAGCAATTAACTCACCAGTGTTCAAACTCCATAAGCGAACTCCATCACGGCTAGCAGAGGCTAGAATCTCTCCGTTAGGATTAAGAGCAATTGAGCGAATTCGCCCCGTATGTCCCGACAATGTGTAGTCAATTCGCCCGGTGTTTAGATTCCATACTCTGATGGTACGGTCATAGCTACCGCTAACCATTGTCCTACCATCTTGACTAAACAACAGAGTACTTACTGCATCGCTATGAGCGCGAATTGTTTGTAGTAATTGCCCCGTTTTAATGTCCCACCTTTTCAGGTTGCCATCCCTAAGTCCACTAACCATAATCTTGCCTTCGGGATGAACCGCTAAGGCATAGGTTTGGTTATCAAAGCGTGCCAGATTGTAAAGGGGGCGTTGTCTGCTTAAATCCCATAGCCTAATACCATCTAAGCCACCGCTAACTAGGGTTTTGCTATCCGATGTCATTGCTAAGGATAGAACATTGCTAGAATGCCCTAGAAAAGTACGAGTGTATTCTCCTGTTTTCCAGTTCCAAAGGTTAATAGCCGCGTCATCACCAGCACTAGCCAGAGTTTGCCCATCAGGACTTAGTAGTAGGGCAAGTACAGAAGTTCGATGCCCTCGGAAGCTATCTATTTCTCTTCCTGTTTTCAGCCACCATAGTTTGATCGTACCGTCATTAGTGCTGCCTCCACTGATCAGCATTTTTCCATCAGGAGTAAAGCTGAGAGCATCAATCGGTGCTGTATGACCTTCGAGGGTATGTATTAGTTGAGGGTTTTTCCAGGCTTCAACTGAGGGTAGAGGCTGGGTATCAGTTTGTGCTAGTAAGTATTGATCTGAGGGATAGGCAGCCTCTTGAATGTCTAGTTGGGGCTTCGCATCAGCAATACTGACTAACCCCGTCAAGGTAGTGGCAACACCTAAACCTATAGCAAAAGCCAGCTGTCTTTTGCCGACTCTGCAACAGCTGGGATTTCTCTTTTTCATGTACAGATTTATCTTTTTTCAGGCATTAGCAGCGGCAGTAGCACACCTGAAGCAAAACTGACCCCCGTTTAGCAAAACTTTGGGTTAAGTTTTGCTAGTATTATTGGCAGCCAGCAGATTAGAAAGTAATCTTGACCTAAATCAGCGGGGTGGCTGACGCTTGGCAGGAATTAGCATTGGCAAGGGAGGTCGCGAAGAGCTTTCCGGCAAGAAGTGGGTTACAGGTTGCTCTGCAAGCTTAGTTTCTCTACTTTGAGCTTGCCACCATCGGATTGCTATTGCTAGCAACACCATGGTCATTCCGAAAGTTAGCAACGACCAGCGCTCCCCTACACCGCCAATTACAGCATCTACGGCTCCTATTATTATAATAAAACCAGAAATCGGCTCCTTACGGTAGGCTGACTTCAAAATCCGAGGCCATAAAGCATTCATCACGGCTTGGTTCTTAACTCTATTGCATTTGGTACTTAATCTAATTCCAGGTTATCTCATCACTACGTACATGGTGAACGATAACTTTAAGGGTTACCCTTTATATCTTCGCTCATTTTCATGAGGCTGGCAATTATGAGCTTTTACTTAAGTCAGATTAGCTCTAATTACCCCAGTTAGTAGATACAGCAACCAGAGAATAGGAACTGTTAATATCTCCAGTTCTAACCGGACGGCTAGAATTTGATAGAGTTCCCACAGTCAGACGTAGATATTAGCTATTACTGTAAGCCCAGCCAAGTTAGTATTCCCTGACCAGTTAAATATTCAATAGCAAGGGTAAGAATAAAGCCAACCATTGCAGCTCTGCCATTTAAGCGCTCTGCGTATTCGTTGAAACCGAACTTGGTTTCTTCTAGTTGGGGAGTTGTAGTAGGTTGCGGTTGTGCCATTTTTTTAGAGCCTCAGACTGATCTTATGTTACTATTCTTTACTAAAAGTAATCATTCTTCAGAGAAGTAAACTTGTCAAGTACTTAGGAATCGAGAATTTACCAAAGTTCATACCCCATTGTAGAAGAACTGAATTAGTAAAACTTGCCGACTTAACTAGCTATTCGCTCTCTACAACCACACCAATGCAAATGTTTGTGGTAAACCAGACATACTATGGTGAAGGAAAAACATGGAAATAGGTGTCCCTAAAGAAACAAAAGACCAAGAATTCAGAGTAGGTTTGAGTCCTGGTAGTGTTAGGGTTCTATCTGAAGCTGGTCATGTGGTTTTTATTGAGACTAATGCGGGTATTGGAGCTGGCTTTACAGATGAAGAATATCAAATTGTTGGCGGAAAAATTGTCAAAGAGTCAGTCGCAGCCTGGAATCGGGAACTGGTTGTTAAGGTAAAAGAACCTCTTAAGTCAGAGTACCAGTTTCTGCAAAAGGGACAGCTGCTTTTTACTTACCTGCACCTCGCCGCTGACCGACCTTTAACAGAGCATCTGATTGATTGTGGTGTAACGGCGATCGCTTACGAGACAGTAGAACTATCGGATCGCAAATTACCTTTACTTACTCCTATGAGTATCATTGCTGGTCGCCTTTCTGTACAATTTGGGGCAAAATTTCTCGAACGTCCCCAAGGAGGAAGAGGTGTTCTCTTAGGTGGTGTACCAGGAGTCAGACCAGGTAAAGTAGTTATTCTTGGTGGCGGAGTTGTAGGAACAGAAGCTGCTCGCATTGCCGTAGGCTTGGGGGCCCAAGTTCAAATTTTGGATATTAATGTTGAGCGTTTAGCCTATCTAGAAACGTTGTTTGGCTCTAGGGTAGAACTACTCTACAGCAGCTCAGCAGAGATTGAAAACAGTTTATGCCAAGCCGATTTAGTAATTGGTGCGGTCTTAGTCCTCGGACGTCGCGCTCCTATCTTAGTGCCTCGTGAGTTAGTAAAACAGATGCATCCCGGCTCAGTTATTGTCGATGTTGCCGTAGATCAGGGTGGCTGTGTTGAGACTTTGCACCCTACATCTCATACCAATCCTACCTACGTAGAAGAAGGTGTTGTCCATTATGGCGTGCCAAATATGCCCGGAGCTGTCCCCTGGAGTGCAACCCAGGCCCTCAACAACAGCACCTTACCCTATGTTCTTAAACTAGCAAAGCATGGCATCAAAGCCCCAGAACTAGACTCGGCATTAGGTAAAGGGGTTAATGTCCATAATCACCGACTAGTTCACCCCGCTGTTCAGGAAGTATTTCCCGATTTAGCTAGCTGAACAATCAAGCATGAAGGATAAAAAAGACAATTAGTCCTTTTCATCCTTCACACTTTATACTTCATACTTCCTCCCGATTAATTGGACTGACTTTTCTTAGAGCTAGTCTTTTTGGTGGTCTTTTTGGTAGTTGTCTTGTTGCTAGTTGAGGACTTACGACTTGACTTTTTCGTAGAAGCTTTGGCTGCTAATAACTCTAATGCCTTTTCTAAGGTCAAATTTTCTGCCGATTGTCCTTCTGGCAAAGAAGCATTAGTTTTGCCATGTTTGACATAGGGTCCATAGGGACCATCGTAGATATTGACTGGCTCTTGATCTGCTGGATGAGAACCTAATTCCCGTAAGGGTTTCTTGGACTTGCTTCGACCACCACCACGTCCTTTCTTTGGCTGTGCTAGTAGTTCTAGGGCACGTTCTAGGGTAACCGTTAACACACTATCTTCAGCTTTGAGAGAACGGTAATCTTTTCCTTCTTTTCCCTGGTTATGAACCACATAGGGACCAAAAGGACCGAGTCCTGCTTGAATTTTGCAGCCAGTTTCAGGATGGAGGCCTAACTGACGGGGCAAAGCAAGCAAACCAAGTGCCATCTCTAGAGTCGCATCTTCGAGATTAGTACCCTTGGGTAAGGAAGCTCGCTTCGGTTTTTTGTTTTCTTCGGAGGCTTCACCTAGCTGAATGTAAGGACCATAGGTACCAATTAGTAGAAAAATTGGTTCACCCGTTTCTGGATGCAACCCTAGTTTTTCTGGTCCTTCTTGTTTTTGCCGCAGCAGCACTTCCACTTGCTCTGGATCTAAGTCTGAGGGCGTTAGATCCTTGGGAATGGACGCCGAGATACGTCCCTCACCATTTTCCGTCTCAATGTAAGGGCCATAACGACCAATACGGACTTTAGCATCTAGGTTATCTAGTTCAACCGTGCGAGCTTGCTCAGGATCAATTTGGTTTTCCTGTTCTTTAACCTGATTCTCTAGTCCTTTCTCTCCCCGATAGAAGCTTTCGAGATAAGGTAACCATTGAGCTTCGCCGGTGGAAATTTCGTCTAGGGTTTGCTCCATGTTAGAAGTGAAGCTGGTATCTACCAAGTTAGGAAAGTACTTCTCTAAGAGGCTAGTAACGGCAAAAGCCGTAAAAGTAGGAATTAAGGCATTACCTTTGAGTTGGGCGTAACCTCGATCAATGATTGTGCCAATGATACTGGCGTAGGTACTAGGACGACCAACTCCTTCACTTTCAAGGGTTTTCACCAAAGAAGCTTCTGTATAACGAGCCGGGGGCTGGGTTTCATGACCAACAGCTTCTAGGTCTTTACAGTCTGGATTATCACCCACTTTCAAAGGTGGTAAAATTACCTCCTGATCTTCTAGGGCTGCTTCTGGGTCATCAGAACCTTCTACGTAAGCACGCAGGAAACCCGCAAAGTCAATGCGTTTGCCCGTCGAGCGAAAACCAGCATCTTCGACTTGCAAACCAACAGCAATGATAGTTTGCCGCGAGTCTGCCATTTGGCAAGCAACGGTGCGTTTCCAGATCAGGTCGTATAAAGCTAGCTCCCTACCACCTAGACCCGTTTGTTGGGGTGTACGAAACTTGCTCCCAGCCGGACGAATGGCTTCGTGGGCCTCTTGTGCCCCTTTGCTTTTAGTAGTGTACTGTCGGGGTTTAGGGCTCAAGTATTCTTTGCCGTACATTTCCTGAACACAACTACGTGCAGCTGTGATCGCCTGGTCTGACAAATGTACTGAGTCAGTCCGCATGTAGGTAATGTAGCCCTGCTCATAGAGATTCTGAGCAATGCGCATTGTGTCCCTGGCTCCGAGGCGCAGTTTTCGGTTTGCCTCCTGCTGTAGGGTTGAAGTGGTAAATGGTGCAGCTGGTTTGCGAGTAACGGGTTTTTCTTCTAGCTCACTAACAGTCCACGTCTTATCAACTAGTCGTGCTTGTAGTTCTCTGGCTTCAGCCTCACTTAAGAGCCTGACATTTCGACCTTCAGTAATCTGACCTGTGTTGGGGTCAAAATCGCTACCTGTGGCAACCTTGGCATCAGCTAAAGTGACTAATTTTGCTTCAAAGGGGACTTTTTTCTGCTCTAGGAGGGCTTTCAAGTCCCAGTAACTACCTTGACGGAAAGCACGACGCAGGCGTTCTTTTCTGACTAGTAAGCGTACTGCAACTGATTGGACTCGCCCAGCTGATAAGCCAAAAGCAATTTTCTTCCACAGCAGAGGGGAAAGGGTATAACCAACAAGTCGGTCTAAAATCCGTCTTGTTTCTTGGGCATGTACCAGTGGCTCATGAATGTCACGGCAGTTTTGCAATGCCTCTCGGATTGCTTCTTTCGTGATTTCGTGAAAAACCATCCGCTTAGTTGGCACTTTTGGCTTCAAAAGTTGTAGTAAATGCCAACTTATGCTTTCCCCTTCACGGTCTTCATCTGTAGCAAGTACTAGCTCATCGGCTCCTTTGAGAGCTTCTTTGAGCTGCTGAACAACTTTCTTTTTCGTTTTAGGAACAACATAGAGGGGTTCAAAGTTAGATTCTACATTCACCCCCAGCTGTGCCCAAGCCTCATCTTTCACGGCTGGCGGAATTTCACTGGCGGACTGAGGAAGATCACGAACATGACCCATGGAAGCCTCGACGCGATAGTCAGAGGGCAAGAAATTACGAATGGTACGTGCTTTGGTGGGAGATTCGACGATGACGAGGGTTGTCATAGGAGTTTATAAAATAGCACCTAAGCTGAACAGTCTAATCCAAATAACTTTTGCAAGATGTCAAGGGTAGTCACCCTGATCTCTACTTATATCTGATCTCAATTGCGACACCCACTTTTTCGGATTGTGTCAGATTGAGTACCTACCTTGAGAATAAAAAGTTAGGTATAGGGGTGACAAGGCAGGCGTTAGCTCAAGGATGACATTTATAGGTCGCGTTTGCTGAAAAAGCCGACTGGAAAAACTAATTTGAGAGATGGGAAATTATTGCTTGAATAAAAACAACACAGATATTTTTCTAAGTTAATTCATTATTTCGGCAAGGAAACCCTCGTTTTTAACTATGGGAGGATGTCAAAAAGCTGTAAACTGTCTAAGCAATTGCCCAGAGTAACTATCTTTGGGGAGCTTGCTGCTAAATAAGCTGCAATCACAGATATGATAAAAAAGTTAATCTTGAAATCGAGATAACCATAGACAATAGCACTAAAAACTATGGATTTTGCCAATGTTGCCGCTCAGCTAAATGCTGGAATAATTTTGCCAGAGGGAATTGTACTTATTACTCTCTTGCTTGTTTTGATAATCGACCTGATTGCTGGTAGAAATTCTGCTCAAGCAATTTCCTACGTAGCAATAGTCGGTTTACTCACTGCCCTCGTTGCCCTCTTTTACCGATGGGATGTGGATAATCCTATCGCCTTCCTTGGAAGCTTCAATGGCGACACCCTGAGTGTGGCATTTCGCGGCATTATTGCTCTCTCGACTGTTGTCACGATTTTGATGTCCATTCGCTATGTACAGCAGTCTGGCACATCTTTAGCCGAGTTTATCGCTATTTTGCTCACAGCTACCCTAGGAGCAATGTTCCTATCCGGTGCTGATGAACTAGTGACTATCTTTATCTCCTTAGAGACTCTGAGTATAGCTTCCTACATGCTCACAGGTTACATGAAGCTTGACCCTCGTTCTAATGAGGCAGCTTTGAAGTACCTACTGATTGGAGCATCGAGTTCGGCAGTTTTCCTCTATGGTGTTTCTTTACTATACGGTCTGTCCGGAGGAGAAACAAACTTAAGTGCGATCGCCGCAGGTTTGCTTGAACAGCCACCAGGTCAATCTTTAGGAATTTTAATGGCTTTAGTCTTTGCTATCGCCGGTATTGCCTTTAAAATTTCTGCCGTTCCCTTCCACCAATGGACCCCGGATGTTTACGAAGGTTCTCCTACCCCAGTTGTTGCCTTTCTTTCCGTTGGTTCTAAAGCAGCTGGCTTCGCTCTAGCAATTCGCCTCCTAGTAACAGCTTTTCCCCTAGTTAGCCAAGAATGGCATTTTGTCTTTACTGCCCTAGCTATTTTGAGTATGGTTTTAGGAAACGTCGTCGCCCTTACCCAAAGCAGTATGAAGCGACTACTAGCTTATTCTTCCATTGCTCAGGCTGGGTTTGTGATGATTGGCCTAATTGCTGGGACTCAGGCAGGCTACTCCAGTATGCTTTTTTACATGCTGGTTTATTTATTCATGAACCTAGGTGGTTTTACCTGCGTAATTCTGTTTACTTTACGCACTGGAACTGACCAAATTAGCGAGTATGCTGGTCTTTATCACAAAGATCCCCTCTTAACTCTGGGCTTAAGCATTTGTTTACTCTCCCTTGGGGGTATTCCTCCTCTCGCAGGATTTTTTGGCAAGATTTACTTGTTCTGGGCTGGTTGGCAAGCCGGACTTTATGGTTTAGTTTTGCTAGGTTTGATTACTAGCGTAGTTTCAATATACTACTACATCAGAGTTGTCAAGATGATGGTAGTTAAAGAGCCACAAGAAATGTCCGATTCTGTGGAAAATTATCCAGAAATCCGTTGGAATCTTCCTGGTATGAGGCCATTGCAGGTAGGTTTAGTAATGACAGTAATTGCTACTTCCCTAGCAGGTATTTTGTCAAATCCTCTGTTTAGTTTGGCTAATGATTCTGTAAGCAAGACTCAGATGCTACAGTCTTCTTTGGTTCAGACGCAGCCGGTAGTATCTCTATCGCCAAAGCGTTCTGTTTATTGAGCAGCTAAAGATCAATAACAAACGAAAAGCTTAATCTAGAAGAAGTGCCTGATCAGAGAGATTGGGCACTTTTAATTATTAGTTATTTAGTTATTTTTAAAAAAACTATTGCGGTTTCATAAGAGTTCTGTGTAAGAAATTATTAGGCTAAGATAATTAACTCATAATAGCTAGTATGGTGAATGGATGGAACTAGTTTTTTGATATCTACCTTTGATATAGCGTTCCTCAGATTGATGAGGTACATTCAATTGTCTTACGCCAACTCAGAACTCCCCAAAACCCATTACTCTGTATCTTACTAATATGAGAAACGCTATAGTCTGTTAGGATATTTCCATCCAAACGCCAATCCTCAGCATTGTTACTTGCCTACGAGTTTCTGCTAGCAGGTGTAGATGAATATTAAAAGGCGGTAACTGACGAGGAGCGTATTAAAATCTAAATAGAACAAGTGCAAAAGGGATGGAAGCTGATGAACTACAGAGAAAAATTAGCAATTGATCCAAGCGGATTACCCCCCCAAGTCCCAGAAACGGGAGAGGAACGCAATCGAGTTATTTGTCTACTCGGTAATCGTACAAAGTCGGATTTGAAGCGAAAAGCTCAGCAAGAGTTGATAGATTTGATTGGCATATATCCGTCCGTTGAACAAGCGGCTGAATGGAAAAGGAATCTGCGGCAACTTGTTAAGTCCGAAAGTATCTAATCTTTAAGCAGAGGCACTCAATCAAATTTATCTGCACTTAAATTTGATTGAGTGCCAATTTATTTACAGTCAGCCCTATTTTTCCTTGTCGGTCAGGTTAATACTCTAAGTAGTTGTTACCATTACGACAAGGATTTTTTCTGGTATGACCTATCCACTAGCTCAAAGCTAATCAATTCCGTATCTGGCGCAAACTAGCTTTAACAGTTTCAGTAAACCTACAGTATTTGTGTTGTAAATAATCAGACACTAACTTAGGTATACCTCTATATCGTCCGGATGAAGTTAAACACTGATATCCCAATTTTTCCATGTTTTTCTGGTTGAGGGCTTCTAAAGCTTCTAACTCTGAAGCAATAAGCTCATCCTTCCATCCATCAATGCGAGCTTTCGCTACAGGTTTTAATGTCAGAGCATGCCATCCTAGTTCGCGACTAGGTACTAACTTATCTTTGGCATTTTTTTTGTAGAACTCCAACATTACAGGGTTAAATTCTTCACCTAACCAAGAACATAGTCCTTTAAGCTCATTTTCTGAACTTTCAACCAACTTTTCGTAGGATATGGTGTAGAATTGTTGGTCTTTTTTAGCTCTTTCCAACACTCTTAACAAATTTTCGCACTGCTTAGTTACAGCTACTACGTTAGCCCGACAGGAACTCTTCCAATCTCCCGGAAACTTTATTTCATTCCTTTTGAGAGAAGCATAGACAGAGCGAGGATCTCGAACAATTAAGACTAATCTCGCTCCAGGAAAGTACTTCAGTATTGTATCAATATGAAAAATATGTGCTGGATTTTTGTCTCCCCAGACAGTAGCTTCAGGAGAAAACTTTTGTAGATATGTTTTGTAGACTATTGCCATTGCCTCTGAGTAAGTTAACAACTCAGAATCATGATTAGCCAAACTTGCTTTTAGCTGGTCAGGTTGAATATTCCACTCTTTAAATCTTTCATCAGCCGTGAAAATGTCTTCAACAAAATCATCTATGTAAGGACTTATGTTGGCAAATCTAGAATATTTTGCTTCTAGTCTTACAAAAAAAAGACATTCCGGGGGAATGCAAAAATTAGGATGGGAACTTAGCATTAAGCGGAGAAGTGTTGTTCCTGAGCGTGGCATGCCAAAAATAAAAACTGGCTGTGTCGATTTAGTTAATTTAAAATTATTTAGCACGCCTTGCTCGTTTTTTAAGCTAGTAGGTGAAGATTCAGATAAAATAGATGTAGGACTGTCCATAAGGCAAAGTGGATGGTAGTGCAGTGACAGAAAACTTGGTGATGACTGTGGAGAGGAAAGTGAAGCCCGTAAAAAAATAGACTGGCTTGGCAAAATAACAAATACTTCGATTAGATTCGCCGACTCACAGAAAAAATCTAATTGACAGCCTTACTTGAACCAATATAAATTTTGTAGGCAAGTGAACTTTAACGGATTAACTATCGGCATCGATAAATCCGAGAATTGCCTTCCAAAATTAGCATATACACCCAAATTAATTAAGCTAGTTTGCCAAACCTAATAAAAAATTGGCTGAGAGTACCAACAAGTTAATTTAGATAGATGCTAGCTCAATACATAGAATTAGTTACGTGAATTTCATTCAACTAGCTGAACTAGGATCTAACTGCAAAGTTAGCGTAAGACATTAAAAAAATCCTAACAGCCTAGAAGCAATAGTTCAATCGTTCTAAAGTAATAAATTACTGAATAGAAAAAAATGATACAATTACATATTCCATAAGGTCGTAAATATTTTTACAACTAAAGATACTGGACTTTTTAAAACAGATATGTTCTGCTTTCCTCATAAATCTCTAGATGTCTTTTAAATAACTTTAATCAGGTATCAATTTATACTGAAAATAAATTAAAAGGTAGAAAATTGGAGTATGTTAGATAACTTTCAACCCCTAGCGGCGATCGCTACTACTCCAGTTGCTGCCCAAAAATTACGAGTTCTCTGTCAGAGTATTGGTACGACACTTTGGGTGCCTGAGTCTTTTCAAACTTCAGCAGCAACCCAGAGTTATCAAGGTTCTCTCAAAGCTCATGTAGCATACCTTTGGCCTAACCATCGTGCCTTTGTTTTCTGTTTAGCAACCGGGGCCGTGGTACGCCTGATTGCTCCGTTATTAGAAGATAAATCTTACGACCCAGCTGTAGTAGTTGTAGATCAAGCTGGTCGTTTTGTCATTAGTTTATGCAGTGGTCATCAGGGTGGCGCTGACCAACTGGCACAGCTAATTGCTCAGCAATTAGGAGCAACACCGATCATAACCGGAGCAGCCGCCAATTTAGAACTGCCAGGTGTGGATATATTAGGTATTCCTTTTGGTTGGCATCGTGGTGAAGGCAATTGGACTGAGGTAAGTGCTGTTATTGCTCGCCAGGAAACAGTTGGGGTAATACAGGAAGCTGGTTCTAATTTGTGGCAAAGTCACCTTTGTGAAGGGCATCCCTTTGATTTCAATCAATCCCAACCACCTAAAGCAAGAATTTTCATTACTTCCCAGCTTAAATCCCTTGATGCATCGACTATTCCCTTTGTGCAGTGGCATCCTAGAGTGTTATGGGTGGGAATTGGCTGTGAACGTCGAACAGCTAGAGAGTTAATAGAAAGGGCAATCCAGCAAACCTGTCAACGCCATCAATTATCAGAAGCGGCGATCGCAGGAATTGCTAGCCTTGACCTAAAAGCAGATGAGGTGGGTATTCTCGAATTATGCCGCGATCGCGATTGGTCGCTACGCTTTTTCCCGGCTGAAGTTCTCTGCAACGTAACAGTACCCAACCCATCCCAAGTTGTAGCTAAAGCCGTTGGTACTCCCAGTGTGGCAGAAGCTGCTGCCCTTTGCGCGGCAAAAGCTGAAACCTTGTTAATATCTAAACAAATTTTTACTTCCCCAACCCCCAATAACCAAGGGGCGGTAACAGTAGCTATTGCCCAAGCCCAACAAGAATACACTGGACGCATCGGTCAACTTTTCCTTGTCGGTACAGGGCCAGGAAAGCTTGAGCAAATGACACCAGCAGCTCAAATGGCTGTAACTCAAGCTGATGCTATTATTGGTTACTCCTTATATATAGACTTAATTGCCCCCTTACAGCGTTCAGGGCAAATCATCGAAGCCCTACCCATTACCCAAGAACGTCAACGGGCTAAGCGAGCAATGGAGTTGGCTGAGTGGGGATTAACTGTAGCAGTGGTATCCTCTGGTGATTGTGGCATTTATGGCATGGCTGGCCTAGTTCTGGAAGAATTACGCGCCAGGAACTGGGATGGCAAAACCCCAGAAGTAAAAGTTTTTCCAGGTATTACAGCCCTACAAGCTGCGGCTTCTCGCCTCGGTGCTCCACTGATGCACGATTTTTGTGCCATTAGTTTGAGCGATCTTTTGACCCCTTGGCAAGTGATTGAAAAGCGTTTAGAAGCAGCAGCCCAAGCTGATTTTGTCACTGCTTTGTATAATCCACGCTCCCTTAACCGTACCGAGCAAATTGCGATCGCTCAAGCTATCTTTCTCAAATACCGCCAGCCCCAAACTCCAGTAGCAATTGTGCGTTCTGCTTATCGTGAGGATGAGCAAATTACTCTAACAACTCTTGAGGAATTTACCAATCTGCCCATTGACATGCTTACTTTAGTGCTAATTGGTAATCAAAGCACTAGCATTCATGCTGATTGGATGATTACGCCACGGGGATATTTGGGCTTTCAGACTGAAATCTTGTAGCCAAATATTAAGAGCTTTCCTCAATGTGGCGTTTGTACCATTTCATCAAGGGTGTGGCAGTGATTCCATGTAAAATTACTGACAGGCAAATTGTTACCCAAGTAATCCAGCTAATTTGCTCAGCAACTTCCCCTTCGAGTCCTTTACTCAAAGCATAAGTAAGATAGTAGAGAGAACCGACACCGCGAATACCAAACCAGCCGAAAAGCCAGAGGGTTGGCGGCGGTAAGGAACTGCCTAGCATACTAAGCCACACTCCTAGCGGTCGCAGAACAAAAAATAACAAACCAGCTACCAGTAAGGCTTCACCACCATACTTGAGAACTGGATCAACTAGTAGCATTGCCCCTAGTAGCAAAATAATCGCCACCTCCAGCAGCTTTTCAATGCGTTCGGTGAAGCACAGTTGCGCCATGCGCTTTTCTTGGGTGTGTATATAGCTACTTTGAACCACAACTCCCGCCACAAATACGGCGAGGAATCCATAACCATTAACTAATTCGGTAAGAGAGTAGGTCAGTAAAATTGTACTAAGAACGACAAAATCTTCCATCAGCTCATCAGCGGGTTGAGATCTTTGTGCTCGTTTGTCAATCCAGACAACTCCCTTGGCTACGATAATTCCCATCAAAATACCAACAGTGATCGCCCAGAGCAAGTCAATTGCTACCCACTCTTTAAACCAATTATCCCAATTACTATCTTCCATTACCTTTAGTCCAAAGTAGACAAAAGGAAAGGCTAAAGAATCATTTAAACCTCCTTCAGAAGTTAGACCAAACCTTAACTCATCTTTGTCTTCTACTCCTGCCATCTGCACTTCCGATGCCAAAACTGGATCGGTCGGTGCTAAAATTGCTCCCAGTAAAATAGCAGCTCCCCAGTCTAAATTTATTAGCCAATGACCAACAGCGGCGATCGCAAAAATTGATATTGGCATTAAAAAGCCAATCAGCCTAGCCGTAGTTTTCCAAGCCCACAACTTAAGAGGGCGATTCATATTTAGACCACAGCCAAATACAGAAACAATCACTACAAATTCAGAGAACCTCTCCAGGAACTCAGCAGTTGGTCGTAGTTTTATGAGTCCTACACCATAGCTTCCTAAGAGAACCCCGACAAAGAGGTAGATAAGGGAGTAGGAAAGAGGTAAACGCGAAATCCAACCAGAACCGAGAGTGACAACCAGCAGTAGTAAGCCGATTACCAGTAAGTAAATAATATAGATGTTCACAAATTTGGCATTGACCACTTAATAGGAATAAATTGCCTGTGAGCTTACTACTAGTGGTTCATCGCCTTGATTTTGGCAGGTTATTCTCTCTGGTTGTCCCCGCGTCTCCTTGTCTGTACGTCTTTTGAGGCGATTAGAATTTTGGCGATGAACTACTAGGCTTCTCTAAATAAAAATCTGCCGAGTAAGCCAGAAACCAAAGACAGCACAATGGAACCGAATAAAGCCGGCCAAAAACCGTTCACATCAAAGCCGGGAGAGAGGAATCCTGCTAAGGAAAGGGTAATGGCATTTACCACAAATAGAAATAGACCCAGAGATAGAACTGTGATCGGTAAAGTCAAAATTGTCAAAATGGGTTTAACAATGGCATTAACTAAACCCAAGATAACTGCAGCGACAGCAGCAGCGATAAAGCTTTTAACGACAAGGCCTGGGACAAGATAAGACGTAATCACAAGGGATAAAGCTGCCATCAACCAGGTTAAGAAGAAACTAAGCATTGCTTTAATTGAACATCAATAAAGACGATTCTATCGCTCCTGCTTACCCAAATCGTCCCATTTTTTGTGATAATCCTTGACATAACCTCTGGGCAGACAAATCTGTTAACTCGCCGACAAGGTGGGTGCAAAATAAGCAAAATAGCTTAATCTCAGCTAATTTCAGGTGAAATCGTTAGTATTGAACAAAAATAGCGATGCATTCCCCCACCTCGAAAACAGGTGGGGGTCAAGGAGTGCCCACGCTAGTCGTCATAGCCCTGACTCTCAATGTAATTCCTGAGTACTTCAAGTGATGCCCCGCCAGAGGAAACGGCACTAAAGCCGCGCTTCCAAAAAACAGGTTTCCAGTAATAAGGCTTGAGTTCCTCGGTGTAGTGCTTCCTGACCTCACGGCTAGTAACAGTTTTCAAAGTGTTACACAAAACAGAGACAGAAACCTTGGGAGCCAAGTCAATGACAAGGTGAATGTGGTCGTTAGACCCTAAGTCAGCCTTGCCCTCTTCGAGGATGCAATCATTTTTCTGGCAAATCCCTCGGGCAATCCTGACGATCTCTTTTTCTATGTCACCTTGTATTACAGGATGTCTGTACTTAGCAACAAAAACAATATGCACCTTAATCGAGGCAACAGTACGAGAAAATTTTCTTAGCCTTGTCACCATGCCTTGCACCATGCGATAGAATATCAACATGGTACAAGCAAACCCGTCAAAAATCATTCGTACAGATAAGTGGCAACTTAACCCAACTCCCCAGCAAAAAATCTTACTGGGAGAAGCGGTCAAGGTCTACCGCCGCTTTTGTCGATTTTTGACGGGTATTGTTTTTACCCATTGGGGAGAACTAGGAGAACTATCAAGCAATCAAGTTGTTCCGGCTGTTGAGCGATTGATGCATAAAACAGCCAAAAATCCAGATATCAAATATCCCCAGATAGGAGCTTGTTTCTACAAATTTCCGTCCTACTACCGTAGAGCAGCAATTGCTTTTGTAGTAGGACAGGTTAGTAGCTACGTGACGAGGTACGGGGATTGGCAAAGCGGCATTCGTAGTCGCCGCTTTGCTAAGCCTCTATCCTTGAATTCTGATGCAGGCTGCTATCCAACCTTATATCAAGGACAATGTTATAAACTGCGCGACTTTAATCAAGTAGAGATTAAAGTATTTACTGGTTTTGACTGGATTTGGACAAGCATTCAAATATTAGGACTTAGAGAAAGACACAAAGTAGATGCCAACAAGATGTTGTCTCCCTCTCTAATTCTTAACAATAAGACTTGTCACTTATCTGTCCCATTTGAGTGTCATCCAGGGCAAAGGAATTCCTCTCAAAACGTAGCCTCAGTTGACCTTGGCATTAACACCACAGCAACAGTTTCAGTTGTTAGCTTTGACGGCACTGTAATCCATCGAGACTTCATTCATCCAGGAAGAGACATAGACCGTCGGGATAAAAGGCTGAAATCTGTTTCAATGAGAGCTAGTCTCACGATGGGTAAAGGGGGAAATCTTCACAAGGGGTTTTGCTCAAATACTTATCGAAAATGCCGAAATATTAACCAACAAATTGCTCACCTTGTTTCTAGGCGGATTGTTGATATTGCTCAACAATTTAACGTTGAGGCAATTGTCTTTGAGAACTTAAAAGGCTGGAAACCGAAAGGGGGACGTAGACGTTCAACTTTGCGGCAGCGTTTTCATGGCTGGCTCAAGTCGATGATTCGAGACTACACCGAAATGAAGTGGCTTGAAGTTGGTGGCAAAGTTGTTGATGTGGTTGCTGCCTATACTTCAAAGTTAGCTTATGACGGTTCTGGAATAGTAAAAAGAGACTCCAGGAATTACGCTCTTGCTAAATTTGCCTCTCGAAAGCGATATAACTGCGACCTGAATGGTTCCCTGAATATCGCTGCCAGAGGAATTCTTAAGCTTACTCACCTTCATGATGGTAAGGTTCGTTCGAGCAAAAGTACTCGACGTTCGCCTCGAAGCTGGGCTTGTTTGTGTGACTTGTGGACTACCGTATCCTCAAGTTAGCATAAGACACCTCCACCTCGCGCAACCAGGTGGAGTTAGCTTCATACAGGTAGTGAATTAAAATTGCCTAGTACTGCCTTAACCTTAATTAAAGCATTTAATTTTTATGTTCTTCCGGCTTGTTTCTGCATTCCTACTAGCATTTGTGCTTCTCTTTTCCCCTTCACCGGCGCAAGCTGGTTCTATGGCAGTAAAATATCTGGATCTGACAGGTAAGGACTACTCCAGTCAAAGTTTGCTTGAAGCTGAGTTTTCCCACTGCACTTTGGATATGACAGACTTTAGCCATGCTGACTTGCGAGGTGCTGTAATTAGCCAATCGAAAATGAATCAAGCTAATCTGCACGGTGCAGATTTCAGCTTAGGCATTGCTTATTTAGTAGACTTTGTTGATGCTGATTTGAGTGATGCTCTTTTTGTTGAGTCAGAACTACTGCGTTCTACCTTTAAGAAGGTTGACATCACTGGTGCTGACTTCACCTATGCCATTCTTGAACGTGCTGAACAGAAAAAACTTTGTGCCATTGCTGATGGTGTGAACTCGAAAACAGGAGTTTCGACTCGCGAATCTTTGGGATGTCGTTGAACTTTCCTGCTAGGCAACAATTTTCAAAATGAAAAAATAATCGAGAATATTTCAATTATCATGCTATTCAGGCAACTAGTTGTATTCCTCTTCGCCCTCTGCCTACTTTGTTATCCCTTACCAGCACAGGCTCAAGCTGCCAAATATGCACCTCCTCTTTCCTATAGCAACGGACAATTGCAAAATAGGGATTTTTCTGGGCAAAACTTGCGAGGTGCAGAGTTTGCCATTGCTAATTTGGAGATGGCAAATTTTGCTGGTGCTGACTTGCGAGGCGCTGTTTTTACTGCTGCTAGGATGATTCAAACTAATTTACATGGTGCAGATCTTAGCTACGGAATGGCAGATAAAATAGATTTTACTGGAGCCGATTTGAGTGATGCAGTATTCGTAGAAGCAATCATGCTGCGCTCTATTTTTGCTGACAATGATATTAGTGGTGCTGACTTTAGTGGCGCTCTTTTAGATGGAGTTCAAGTTAATGAACTCTGCACTAAAGCTGAAGGGGTAAACTCAAAGACTGGCGTTGCCACCCGTGATTCTTTGGGTTGCAGTTACTAAAGCAAACAACCTCTAAAATAGTTCAATGTATTTGGCAGGAATAGCGACTGAGTTAGGAGGATAAGGGCCGTTGAAGGAAACTTCCTGATACGGCTGTTGGGGATTAATAATTTTGTAATCTAAGCTAGCTAGAAACTCATAGATTGTTTTGATTGTATAAGAAGTTGTCTTAAAAAAGATAGGAAGGGTTTCAAAATAAATAATTGGCTGATATTTTTCCAAGACAGTCTTGCCACCAAGCAATACATCATATTCCATGCCCTCAACGTCAATTTTAATTAAGTCTATTTTTTCTAATTTCTCTAGAGACACCCACTCATCTAGGGAAATTATATCTACAGTGATTTTACCATCTGCTTGCAGAGCGCCATTTCCTCTATAATTGGGGTCTTCATAATAAAAACCTAGACTTTTATTCAGTCCTAAACCACAAGGTACAACTTTGACAATCTCTTGCAGTTGGGGATTGGCATCTATATTATTTTGCAGCCTCATACAAACATCGGGACTTGGCTCAAATGCATAAATTTGACCCTGAGTAATTAAACTACCAGCTAACAAAGTGAGGGCACCGCAATTAGCACCAACATCTAAAAATATATCGTCTTTATGTATAACTTTTTTGAAAAAATTAGTGGTTGTAACTTCATATACTCCAGCTAACCAGATAGAAGATTCCATCGGATAGGTTGTGTCAACATTAAAAACAAAATCACCACAATAATTAGTAACAAGATAGTTTTGACCCTTAGGTAGTAGTAAGGCAAATTTACCTCCTCCTTTGCCCGTTAATCTACAAAATATTCGGACTATTATCTGTATAATTCTGCTATAGATTTTGCTCATTCTCTATTTGCCTCATTACTCTATAATCTATAGCAGTTTTCAACTGAATGAGGGACAGGAAACAGGGAGTAGGGAGTAGGGAAGAGGAAATGGAAAACCAGAGAAATAAGATTAAACGTGTTGGCATTATTGGTGGGGGACAACTGGCTTGGATGATGGCTAGTGCGGCTAAAGCATTAGGAATTGAATTGGTTATACAAACCCCTAGTCCCCAAGATCCAGCAGTGGCGATCGCTGCTGAGACTATCTTTGCCCCAGTTGACAATGCTACTGCAACAGCAAAGTTGGCAGCTATCTGCGATCTGATTACCTTTGAAAACGAATTTATTAACCTAGATGCCCTAAGAAAATTGGCAGAGCAAGGTGTCTGCTTTCGCCCATCTTTAGATAGCCTAGCGCCTCTACTAGATAAGTACGAACAGCGCTGTTTTCTCCAAGATATTGGTTTACCTCAGCCCGATTTTATCAGCCTGGAGGGTAAAGTTGGCAAGGAAAGTTTAATTTCGCCTGCATCTGTGCGACAGCCACTGAATATCAATGATTTAGATTTCCCCCTAGTCCTAAAAGCGCGACGTCACGGCTACGATGGTCAAGGCACTTCGATTATTCAAAATGAGACTAGCCGACAGGAAACCTGGAAAAAACTTAATTACAAGCCTGTAATGTTAGAAGAGTTTATTCCTTTTGAGCGAGAATTAGCAGTAATTGCTGCCCGTTCTGTAGATGGAGAGGTATTAGTCTACCCTGTAGTTGAAACTCAGCAGCAAGAGCAAGTTTGTCGCAGAGTAATTGTCCCAGCTGGGATAAGTCGAGAAGTTGAGGCAGAAATTAAGGAGATCGCACGTAATATTTTAGAAAGCTTGCAATTTATAGGTGTCTTAGGCATCGAGCTATTCTTGACTAGTGACAACAAAGTTTTGGTCAATGAAGTGTCTCCGCGCACCCACAATTCCGGACACTATAGTCTTGATGCTTGCCAAACCTCTCAATTTGAGCAACAGCTGCGAGCAGTTACTGGTTTACCGTTAGCCAGCCCAAGCCTAAAATGTGACGGTGCTGTGATGGTGAATTTGTTGGGTTACGAATACTCTCAGGATGATTACCTAGAAAAGCGGCTAGAATTGGCAAATCGACCTCAGACTTTTCTACACTGGTATGGTAAGACTGAATCTCGCCCCGGTAGGAAACTGGGTCATGCGACTATACTTTTAGATTCTTCACAAGTACCCAGAACTGTGGCGATCGCTACAGAAATTGAGTCTCTTTGGTATAGTTGAAAAACTTGATTGCTCTATTTTCTTTGCTTCTGAGTAGATCCAATAACCTTAACAGACCCATTCTGTCAAGACTGGTTATTTTGAAATTAATGATTACAATGGAATAATAAGCGAGGTTTCACTGAGACGTTGGTGACTGCCAATAAAGTTTGTTGATCTATGACTTTATTGACAAGGGAACCAATTATGTCTCGTGGCAGTAGACCGGGCATGTACCCGGAAACTTTAAGCGAGATACCCCGGTACCCACCTGGTTTTTCCAGGTCAAAAACTGAGGTAAGACGGCGTCTTGGTGAACCCAAAACAATAAGCAAAACTTCCGATCTTGAGTGACCGGAAGTTTTGCTTTATGATTGAGAGGACAAATGTTCTAGATTGTCAACACAAGTTGAATCAGCAATAAGCAACAAAACCTTCAAGCTGATCATCTAGGTGTGAGTTTGCTATAAACTAACCTAAACTGACATAAGATTTGAGATTAGAAAAATTGTTATCTGAGCCACTGACTACTGCAAAACTTCCGGCTGACGTATTTAGGCTGGAAAATGGCTTGACAGTAATTCATCAGTACTTACCAGCAACTCCTGTGGTAGTAGTAGATGTCTGGGTAGGTGCTGGTGCTAGCGCAGAACCAGATCAATGGTCTGGCATGGCTCATTTCCTCGAACACATGATTTTCAAAGGTACAGAGCGACTAGCACCAGGGGTATTTGACGCTGTGATTGAAACTCGTGGCGGAACTAGTAATGCAGCAACTAGCCACGATTATGCTCATTTTTTCATTACCACAGCAGCATTACACCTAGAGGAAACCCTGCCTGTCCTGGCAGATATAATCTTAAACGCAGCCATTCCCGAAGATGAATTCGGTCGAGAACGGGATGTTGTTTTAGAAGAAATTCGTGCTAGTTACGACGATCCCGATTGGGTAGGTTTTCAAAGTTTGGGTGAGAGCGTTTACCCCCATCACCCCTATGGACGCTCAGTTCTAGGAAATGAAGGGCAATTAATTACCCACACCCCAGAACAGATGCGCTGCTTTCACCAAGCTAACTACCAGCCAGAAAATATGACGGTGGTGATCGTTGGCTCTGTTGAACAAGAAAAGGCACTCAATTTAGTTAACCAGTCTTTTCAGGGCTTTACTTCCCCACCAAATTGCCCAAAGCAGCCGGTAGCAGCAGTAGCACCGATTCAAGAAATTCGTCGCCAGGAACTGCATTTACCCCGACTTGAGCAAGCACGCTTATTAATGGCTTGGGTAGGTCCTGGGGTAGAACAGCTGCGAGATTCTTATGGTTTAGATTTACTCTCTGTTCTATTGGCCGATGGTAGATCTTCGCGTCTAGTACGAGAGTTACGTGAAGAAAGGCAGTTAGTACACGATATTAATAGTTGCTTCTCACTACAACGGGATTCAAGCTTATTTACCATTAGTGCTTGTTTAGAATCCGAGTACTTGGAACTAGTCGAAGAAATAATTGGCGATCGCCTAAGACAATTGCACAGTACACCTGTATCGAACAAAGAACTCAATCGTTGTCAGCGTTTGTTATGTAACGATTATGCTTTTTCGACAGAAGCAGTTGGTCAACTAGCAGGGTTATATGGTTACTACAACACTATAGCTAGGGCAGAATTAGCAGTAGCTTACCCACAACAGATTCAGAGTTTTCAGGCAGCTGACTTGATGCAACTAGCACAAAAGTATCTCTGTCGTGATCATTACGCCGTCACTGTGCTAAAACCATTGTAAGGGTGAGAGCTTGATCATTTTTTAGACACCTCTGTTCACCTTAGCCTACGGCGACGCTACATGAACCCAGTTAAGAGTTCCCCGTAGGCTCAAACTTCAATTTTTCGTTTCAATCTGTAAGTCCTACCTCCTTAGGATATAGCTAATGTCTCAAAATCTTGTCTCAAAACAAACACAGATAATTCATCGCACTGTACTCCCTAACGGTATTGTCGTCATTACAGTTGAAAATTCAGCGGCTGATATCATTGCCAGTCGTATCTTCCTACGAGTTGGTAGTCAGTGGGAACCTAGAGAAAAAGCCGGACTATCTCATCTGCTCTCAGCTGTTATTACCAAAGGTACAGAACGGCTCTCATCGATGGAAATTGCTGAGCAGATTGAGTCAGCAGGAGCTTATCTGGGTGCCGATGCAACGACTGATTACTTTCTGCTTTCTCTCAAAACTGTTTCTGCTGACTGGCCAGAAATATTTCAACTTGCTGGAGAAATTTTGCGATCGCCAAGCTTTCCAGAAGCTGAAGTGGAACTGGAACGAAGCTTAACCCTACAAGACATTCGTTCTCAAAAGGAGCAGCCTTTCAGTCTTGCTTTTGAGCAACTAAGGCAAGCAATGTATGGAGATCATCCTTACGGAGTCTCTGTTATGGGTACAGAAGCCACTGCCTCTGAACTAAACCGTTCTGACCTAGAGCAATATTACCAGAACTACTTCCATCCCAATAACATGGTGATTAGTATTGCTGGTCGTGTGACACCAGAGGAAGCTGTTCAGCAGGTCGAGCAAGTCTTCGGTGATTGGCAGCCTAGAGGAATACCTCAGACCAAACCTCCTTTCCCTTCTCTAATTTCCCAACCATGCCAGCGAAAGATCTCCCAGGATACTCAGCAGTCAGTTGTTATGCTAGGTTATTTAGCCTCTAGTGTTCACGAAAGTGATCACATTGCCCTTAAACTAATCAATACTTATCTCGGTAATGGTCTTTCTAGCCGCCTGTTTGTGGAATTGCGGGAAAAACGAGGTTTAGCCTATGATGTCTCAGCTTTTTACCCTGCTCGCCAGTTAACTTCCAGCTTTGTTACTTATATGGGTACGGCACCGGAAAATACTCAGATAGCAATTGACGGCTTGCGTACAGAAGTAGACAGACTTTGCTCTAGTCAGCTAAGTAATGATGAACTACAGGTGGCAAAAAATAAACTGCTTGGTCAATATGCACTGGGTAAACAGACTAACGCGCAGCTAGCTCAAGTCTATGGTTGGTACGAAACTTTAGGATTGGGAATTGAGTTTGATGTCGATTTTCAACAAGAAGTTGCCAGCGTTACCCCAGAAGTGATTCAAGAAGCAGCAAAGCGCTACTTCGTCAAACCATATATTTCCTTAATTGGTCCAGCTGAAGCAATCGACCACTTATAGATAAGTTAGTTGAAAAAAGCAAGAAGTTTGCCTTAGATAAAATTTAGTTAAGTAGCATTACTAGACATTGAGCCAACTAACAACCTGCACCTAATCGCAGGAGCTAGAGAAAAGAGCGTGAAAAAAAATTTAAACAGCCAACTGCTGACAACCTTAATGGTGATGTTAGGAGTGATCGTAATTCCTACTGTTGCTAACTCTCAAGAAGACTCGGCCTGCTTCATGATTGATGATAATGGTCAAGCTCTAGACTTGGGTAACCTCTGTCCTGGAGAAACTTCTGGAGTACTCCAAGTCCCAATCAAACGTAGGGATGCAGGTATTCCCGTAATTGATGTTACTTTTAACGGCAGACAAACTTTTGAAATGTTGTTCGATACAGGAGCCTCCGGTACAGCTATTACACCTCAGATGGCTCAAGTGCTGGGAGTTGCACCGGAAGGAAGCGCACTTGTCTATACAGCAGGTGGCGCGGTTAAAGTTCCCATTGGCAGAGTTACTTCAGTAGCAACTGGAGGTATTGTAGCCAACAACCTTGTTGTGACGATTAATCCCTCCCTACCACTTGGACTTCTCGGACAGGATCTATTCGGCAACTATGATGTCACAATTAAGAAAAGTGTTGTCCAATTTCATCCACGCTGAGAAGATGATCTATTAAAATAATCTTCTCTAGGAATAGGAGCAAGATTAAACACCTGACAAATATGTAGTTTCATCCTCAATCAAGAACTATATTGAGAGCGATGGGTAAGAACCTAATGCTAGTTATCGCTACGGCTAGCTGTCTTCTGTGGGAGAGTATTTTCGGCGAACAATTACTCAACTTTGGCAAATCGGCTGTTGCTATTGAGGTAGATTCGGCTGCTTTAATAGTTGCTCAGACAGTAACTCCAACAACA
>JBAUJE010000409.1:0-4287 GCA_049683475.1 Coleofasciculaceae cyanobacterium
GAGTATCAGGTAAGCGATCGCGGTAGAAACCCAGCAACAATTCGTAGTTGGTGCTATCAATCTCGGGAGCTTAGGAAAGTGCGCTATACCTACATTGACGCAGGCTCAAGTGCTCAAATCCTCAATAGCGTCATTTATCCTAGCCACGAGTACGATTTACCATTACTCGGCATTGACTTTCTATCTTTTGGTCAGGTCAAAAACCTGATTGTTATGGATTTCCAACCATTATTTCAAGAGGAAAGTTACCAGGCAAAATATATTTATCCCCTGAAAAGCTTGCAGGAAAAGTATCCGGATTTGGCACAAAATCTGGAAATGAAATTTTACGACGCTAACCAGTATTTCTCAAAATACCTATTGTTTGCCAAAACGGATGCCCAAACGGTTAAAAACCAAGTATTTAAGGCATTCAAGGATTATCTGAGTTTATACTGGCAGATGCTCGATGAAGCTGAACCTCTGACCTTTTCAGAAGATATTGGGCGAGTCGCCAAAGCTCAGAAGGACTATGACCAGTACAGTGCAGATCGTGACCCAGCTTCTGGCCTGTTTAGTAGCTACTTTGGCCACGAATGGTCAGAGCGATTTTTATATGAGTTTTTGTTTGAGGATGCCATGCCATTAGTTGCTCCTGTAGCTAAGAAGTGAGTGACTAGATTTACCATGACTCTATATCAACCGTTTTTGGACTATGCGATCGCCCTGTTAAAGGAGCAATTAGACTTACAGCCCTATCCGATTCCAGTAGGGTTTGAATCCAAGCTAGCGCTTACGGGTAAGGGCAAGCGTCAAGAGGAAGTTTTAACCACTAGTTATGGTTATCAAGCTCCTAAACTTCGGCAAATTCGAGCGGCCCATGTGCAGGGAGGTGGTTCGCTCCAAGTACTAAACTTTGTCATTTTTCCTGAGCTAAACTATGACTTACCTTTTTTTGGCGCAGATTTGGTGACATTGCCAGGGGGACACCTAATTGCCCTAGATATGCAGCCGTTGTTTCGGAATGATCCGGCGTACCAGGCAAAGTATACGCAGCCAATCCTACCCATCTTTGAAGCATATCAACAACATCTTCCTTGGGGAGGGGACTTTCCTGAGGAAGCACGTCCCTTTTTCTCGCCAGCTTTTCTTTGGACTCGTCCTCAGCTAACTGAGGTTGTAGAAACCCAGGTATTTTCTGCTTTTAAAGACTATCTTCAAGCGTATCTGCGCTTTGTTGAGCAAGCCAAACCGATAACAGAACCCCAATCCTTAGAAGCTATTGAGCAGGCTCAGCTACGCTATCTGCGCTACCGAGCACAGAAAGATCCGGCACGGGGGATGTTTACTCGCTTTTATGGTCCAGAGTGGACTGAGGAGTATATCCACGGCTTTTTGTTTGATTTAGAGAGAAAGCTTGCGGCTGTTAGGTAATTTTTGTCTGAGCAAATTATTTATCCGCCGCTTCGTCTAACGAAGATAGAATTTTTTAGGGCTGCTTCTGTCTACTTTGCCGATTGAATCAAACCGCTTGCCTTGTAGGCAACCAAACATAAAGGCAGTGTAATTTTCTTCATAATTCGTAATAAAAAAACACCCGGCATCATTGTATAAAAGTTACCGGAAGGGTACAAACGACAAGTGACTGTAAACAAAACAGTAGTTTGCAAATGTTCAGCTGTCTCTCATAAAAGGCTAGAGTTTTCTCAGATTTCTCAATAGCCATGTTTTGTTGCTTGGTTTAAGTAACAAAAGCTTTTAGAGAAGACCAAGTTGAACTAGAATTTCAAACGTTAGTCCCTATCTAGAGTTGCTCTGGATTCTAGGATCGGGAGCTGGTGAAGTTAAGCAGACGATTGTCAAAAAAAACAAAACTACCCAGATTAGGAGATTTAATCAATGTTTGATGCATTCACAAAAGTGGTTTCCCAAGCCGATGCACGGGGTGAGTACCTAAAGGGTGATCAACTCGATGCTTTGATGTCAATGGCTAGCGAGAGCAACAAGCGGATGGATACGGTTAACCGTATTACCAGCAGCTCCTCGAGCATTGTTGCTAACGCAGCTCGCGATCTTTTCGCAGAGCAGCCTCAGCTGATTGCCCCTGGTGGTAATGCTTACACCAGCCGTCGTATGGCTGCTTGCTTGCGCGACATGGAAATTATCCTGCGCTATGTTACCTATGCCATGTTCTCTGGTGATGCTAGCGTGCTTGATGACCGCTGCCTCAATGGTCTGCGGGAAACCTACTTAGCTTTGGGTACCCCTGGTTCTTCTGTAGCCGTTGGTGTTCAAAAAATGAAAGACGCAGCAATCTCAATTGCCAATAATCGCGAAGGCGTTACTCAAGGTGATTGCAGCAGCCTGATGTCTGAACTGGGTGGTTACTTTGATCGTGCCGCTGCCGCTGTTTCCTAGTAGTCATAAAGACTAACTAGTAGAATTCTGAAACTTCAGAAGACTTTGAAAAACTTGTGAAATAGGAGATATCTTAATAATGAAAACACCTCTGACTGAAGCAGTTGCAGCAGCTGATTCTCAAGGTCGCTTCCTGAGCAGCACCGAAATTCAAGTTGCTTTTGGTCGTTTCCGCCAAGCGACAGCTGGCTTAGAAGCTGCCAAATCCTTGACTTCCAATGCTGATAGCTTAACTAGTGGTGCAGCCAAAGCGGTGTACAACAAGTTTCCCTACACTACTCAAATGCAAGGACCTAACTTCGCAGCTGATCAGCGTGGTAAGGACAAGTGCGCCCGTGACATCGGTTACTACCTACGCATGGTTACCTACTGCTTAGTTGCCGGTGGTACAGGTCCAATGGATGAGTACCTGATTGCTGGAATTGATGAAATCAACCGTACCTTTGATTTGTCTCCTAGCTGGTATGTTGAAGCTCTCAAGTACATCAAGGCTAACCATGGTTTAAGTGGTGATCCTGCTGTTGAAGCTAACTCCTACCTTGACTACGCTATCAATGCTTTGAGCTAGTAGCTACTTAGGAATTTGTGCCTGGTAAGCTAAGCCACTAGCAGCAAGGGTGTTGTAGTTGCTTAGCTAGCCAGGCTGTTTCATATTTACTGGACCGATAAAAGACTTTTAATAAGTTTTTCTCTTTTTTTAGTAAGGCGGGGGATGCAGACATGACAGGTTTGGCAGAAGCCGGAAGATTAGGGATTAAACCCTTTGAAGAATCAGAAAAGATTGAACTGCGCCCTAACTGGACAGAAGATGAGGTGCAGACAGTCATTCGAGCAGCCTATCGTCAGGTTTTAGGTAATGAACACCTGATGAGCCGGGAGCGTTTGACTAGTGCAGAATCACTACTGCGCCAAGGACAGATTAGTGTGCGGGATTTTGTGCGTTTCATTGCTCAATCTCAACTCTATCGAGAGAAATTTTTATACAAAAACTCTCAGACTAGGTTGATTGAGCTAAATTACAAGCATTTATTAGGTAGGGCACCCTATAACGAAGCTGAGATTGCCTACCACGTTGACCTCTATCACTCCCAAGGATACGAAGCCGAGATCAATTCTTATCTTGACTCAGTCGAATATCAAGAGAAGTTTGGTGACAATATTGTCCCCTCCTATCAAGGTTTTCAGACCCAACGAGGTCAGCAAACTATCGGCTTCGGTCGCCTATTCCAGCTGTACCGAGGCTACGCTAGTAATGATCGCGCTCAAAGCAAGAAACAAGCAGCCCTAACCTGGGATGTCGCTAGGAATCTTAGCTCACCAATTAAAACTCCTTCTACCAGCAAAGCGTTAGCCGGTAGTACTGGTGGTAATAGAGGCTCTCTATACCGAGTTAGGATAATGCAGGCAGCCCCTAGTAGCTCTTCTCCTGTGGTGCGACGGACTAGCAAGGACTTGCTTGTAGCCTATGAACAGCTTTCTAGTAAGTTGCAACAACTAAACCGCAGCGGTTCTAAGGTAATGAGTATCACACCAGCCTAAGCGGCTGATAATTTAGCTATTAGTGCTACTAATAGCTAAAAAGTTTTTATTGAGGAGAATTGTAGGTGGCTATTACAACAGCAGCATCACGTCTGGGAACATCAGCTTTTAGTGATGCACCAAAGATTGAGTTACGTCCGAATCCAACGAAAGAAGACGTAGATATGGTGATTAGAGCCGTCTACCGTCAGCTGTTAGGTAATGACTATCTGATGAAATCAGAGCGTCTAGTCGGTGCTGAATCTCTTCTACGTGACGGCAAAACTACAGTGCAAGACTTTGTCCGTAGCGTTGCCAAGTCAGAGCTATACAAATCCAAGTTTTTCTACAACAGCTTTCAAACACGGGTAA